>JACCUE010000238.1 GCA_013812005.1 Thermoleophilaceae bacterium | reverse complement strand
CTCCTATCGGGAGATCGGGACGGCCACCGGGAACAGCGTCCGGAGTCGACAGACAGCTCGCCGCGCCGACGCAGGCGTCCGGTGCTCTCAGGCGATCGCCTCGAGCGCCGCCGCGGCGTCGTCGGTGAGCTCGTCCGGGCGCCGCAGCGCCGAGCCGATGCGCTGAATCTCAAGCTCGCGCGCGGCGAGGGAGGCGAACAGCCGCCGGCAGTCGTGCGGGCGAAGCACGAGCGGCGTGCCGTCTGCCCGGGTTGCCTCGGCATAGAAGGCCTTCACGTGGGCGATCATCTCGGCCAGCACCCGCCCGAGCCCGTCACCGATCGGGATCACCCTGGCACGGTCGAACTTCGACGGCTTTGGGTGCAGCAGGTAGTAGACGCGCCCTTCTGGCTGACGGCGCTTTAGGACGTCGAGGGTCGTCAGCTCGCACGCCTCCTCAATCCGCACCCCGGATTGCAGCAGCAGCTCGAGCAGCGCCCAGTCCCAGAACGCTTCGGTCTCGGCCGCGCGCGCCGTGCGGTCCTCGGGTGTCGCTTCCACTTCCTCGCGCGCGCGGTCAAAGCCCAGCAGCGCGAGAGCGCGGATGTTCGGGATCGCGCGCTCGAGGTCGAGCAGGGTCTCGGCTTGGCGCTTGACCCGCTGGCGGCGTGCCTTGTCGAATCCCGACGACGCGCTGCTCCAGCCCGATAAGGCCCGGTTTGCGCAGACCGTTGCCGGGGACGGCGCTGCCCTAGGATGCACCTGTATGTGGGCTCCTCAGAACGGGAGGGGGTGGGCTGAGTGAGATTGCGCTGAGTGCTTCTTATCCCGAGCTGCCCCGTGTGGGCGGCAAGCCCCGTTTCCATTTCTCAGAGGAGCGTTTTAGATGTCATCAGCGACAGTTCCGCTGGTCGAGAGTGTCCGTGAAGTTGCCCGGGAGCAGGTAGCGCCCGCGGCGGCCGGCGTCGACCGCGACCGCCTGTTTCCAGAATCGTCGATGCGCGCGCTGGCACAACGCGGCGCGCTCGGGCTGCTGGTCCCGGAGACCTCCGGCGGAGCCGGCGGCGGGCTCGCCGCGCTCGTTGAGGCGTGCGAGGCAGTCGGTGCTGCGTGCGCCTCGTCGGGGATGGTCTTCCTGATGCACTCCGTCGCAGCAGCCACGGTCGCCGGCGGCGAAGGGGAGCGCGCAGGCGAGTACCTCGAGGCGATGGCCGCGGGCGACACGCTCGGGACGCTCGCGTTCAGCGAGCGCGGCACCGGTGCCCATTTCTACGCGCCGGAGCTGGCGGCCGAGCGGGAGAACGGCGGCGTTCGGATCTCGGGTCGCAAGAGCTTCGTGACCTCCGGCGGACACGCCGACGTCTATCTCGTGCTGGTCAAGGCGGGCGACGGTGAGGAACTGGACTGCTATGCCGTGGGCGGTGACGACGGCGTTCAGTTCGAAGGCTCGTGGGAGGGCCTGGGCATGGCGGGCAACTCCAGCGTGGCCGCGCAGTTCGACTGCCTAGTTGACGACGCCGCTCGCATCGGCGCCGCCGGGGAGGGGCAGGGCCTGGTGTTCGGGACGGTCGCCCCGGTCTTCCTCGCGGGGCTTGCGGCCGTCAACGTGGGGATCGCCTCAGCGGCTCTCGCGACGACGGTCGAGCACGCCTCGGGCCGGCGCTACTCCGACGGCGGTTCGCTCGCCGAGATCCAGTCGATCCAGCACGCGCTGGCCGACATGGAGATCACCACCCGCGCCGCGCGGCTTGTGGTCAACGACGCCGCCCGGCTCGGCGACGCCGGCGACGAAGGGGCGCTGGTGGCGCTGATGGCGAGCAAGGTGATCGCGACCGAGGCTGCGACCTCGGTCACCCAGATCGCGCTCGAGGTGTGCGGCGGGCAGGGCTACACCAGCGCGCTGCCGATCGAGCGGCATCTGCGCGACGCGCGGGCGGGTGCGGTGATGGCGCCCACCAACGGTGTCCTTCGCAACTGGATCGGCAAGGCGCTCGCCGGTCTGCCGGTTCCGTGAGCCGCGCACAGGCGGATGTACGTGTGGGGGCGGTGGCCTATCACCCGCGCATAGTCACGATCTGGGAGAAGTTCCTCGAGCACTTCGAGCGCGAGGGGGTCTGCACGGACTACATCCTGTACTCGAACTACGAGCGGCTCGTGGAGGCGGTCCTAGCCGGCGACGTCGAGGTCGGCTGGAACACCAACACGGCGTTCGTCGCGCTCGAGCAACTGCTCGGCAGTGAGGCGCGCATTCTCGGGATGCGCGACATCGACGCGCAGTTCGCCACTTTGATCGTCACCAGGCGTGGTGAGGCCTTCGGCGAGGTGGGCGAGCTCGCCGGAAAGCGCCTCGCTCTGGGGAGCCGCGACTCCGGGCACGCGGCCATCCTCCCGCTTCACTACCTGGGCGAGCAGGGGCTGGAGGCGGCGTCGGAGTGCGAGCTGGTGCGCTTCGACACCGACCTCGGAAAGCACGGGGACACGGGCGACTCCGAGCTGCGGGTGATCCGCGCCGTGGCAGAAGGGGCGGCCGACGCGGGCGCGCTCGGCGAGCCGACGCTGGCGGCTTTCCGCGGCGACCGGGTGCCGGCTGTCTCCGGCCTCGAGGTTGCCTGGCGCAGCCCGACCTACTACCACTGCAACTTCACCGCGCTGCCCTCCCTGGACGACGCGCTGGCGCAGCGGTGGGAGGCGGCGCTGATGGCGATGAGCTACGACGACGACCGGATGCGTCAAGCGATGGACCTCGAAGGCGTCAAGCGCTGGCTGCCGGGAGACCGCGCGGGCTACGGGTCCCTGGCGGCGGCGATGAGAGAGGCGTGACGGCCTGGTGAGCACCCGGCGCATCGAGGCTGGGGAGCTCGAGCTCGGCGGCGGACTCGAGGTGCTGCTCGCCGCCGCGCTCGAGGGGATGCCGGCGGGTGGGCGCCTGGAAGTCATCACCCCGTCGCGCTCGACGGCGCTCGAGCTACCCTCGTGGGCGCGGGGCGTCGGCCACGAGGCCGTGAGCGAGCGGCCCGTGCCCGGCGGGTCCTTTGCGGTGGAGATCGAGCGGGGCCCGTTCGATCGGGTTCTCGCCGAAGCGCTCCGGGGAGGGAGGCCAGGTCCGCCGCTGCGCGACGGGGCCTTTCACACTGCCGACCTGCGCGCTCTGGCGGACGTGCTCCCAGAAGCAGACGCCGCCGCCGGATTCACCCCACTCGGAGCGACCGCGGAGCGCGGCGCGCCCGCCTTTCGGTGGACGCTCAACCAGCGAGACGCGCTCTGGGCCGACGACGTGGCCGAGCTCACAGAGCAGGCCTCCGCGGCCCAGTGGGACGCATCGCGCGACATCCCCTGGGAGGCGGCCCGAGGGCTGCCCGACTTCATAGAACGCGCCGTCTCGCAGGTGATGACCTTCATCGCCCAGAACGAATACGCGGCGCTCTACGTGCCGGCCGGCTTCCTGGCGGACGTCAACCCCGCCTATCCCGAGATGCTCATGTGGCTCGCAAGCCACGTGCACGACGAGGCCCGCCACGTCGAGGTGTTCACCAAACGATCACTCATCGGCGGCCAGCCAAGCTACGCCCTCGCCTCGACCGAGCTCTCGCTCCACACGCTGCTCGACGAGCGAGACTTCAGCGGCGCCGCACTGCTGCTCAACGTCCTTGGCGAAGGCACCTTCCTGGACCTGCTGCGCTTCGTCGAGCACCACGCGCCCGACGCCGCGACGCGCGCGGCCGCCGCACTCGCACACCGCGACGAGGTTCGTCATGTCCACTTCGGCATCTCCCACGTCCGCCGCCACATCGCCACCGACCCCGACCAGACGGCCGCGCTGATCGGTGCCGCCGAGCGCCGCGCGACCAAGCTGACCGAGACGTCGGGACTGAGCCCGCTCCTCACCGAGGGCCTGACCGTGATGGCCGCGGGATCGCTGCAGCCCGCCGAGCTTGCCCGCGGCGCAACAGAGGTGCGCGAGCTCATGCAGACCATGGAGGACAACCGCATCAAGCGCCTGCGAGCCGCCGGCTTCGATGGCCGCGACGCCCAGCACCTGTCCGACCTGCACACGCCGAACCTGATGTGAGACGCGGACGCGTCGTCACGACGGCGCGCGCGACGCGCAGCGAGGCGTCGTCGGATGCCCTCCGGCGGCTCATCGTCCTTACGCTAGGCTCGGCGCCCGATGGCTGCGGATCCCGCCCCCCGCGTCTGCGTGATCGGCGCCGGCTCGTCCGGCATCGCCTCCTGCCAGGTCCTACACGCGCGCGGCATCCCGTTCGTGTGCTTCGAGAAGGGCTCCGAGATTGGCGGCAACTGGCGCTACATGAACGACAACGGCATGTCGTCGGCCTACGACTCGCTGTCGATCAACACCTCGCGGCGGATCATGGAGTACGGCGCCCACCCGATGCCCGTCGACCTCCCCGACTTTCCCACGCACCGGCAGATCGCGGCCTACTTCGACGACTATGTGGACCACTTCGGCTTTCGCGATCAGATCCGCTTTCGTACCGAGGTCACCCGCGTGGCGCGCGGTGCGGACGGGGGTTGGAACGTGACCCTCGACGACGGGTCGGTGGCCAACTACGAGGCCGTGATGGTGGCCAACGGCCACCACTGGGATCCACGCTGGCCCGAGCCGCCGTTTCCAGGTGAGCTCAGCGGGGAGGCGATCCACTCCCACCACTACAAGACTCCGGTCGGCTACGAGGGCAAGCGGGTGCTGGTGCTGGGCATCGGCAACTCGGCCTGTGACATCGCCGTCGAGACCTCGCGGGTCTCGGAGCAGACCTTCATCGCCATGCGGCGCGGGGCGTGGATCATCCCCAAGTACTTCGGCTCGACCCCCAGCGACGAGCTGGCGCCGGACTGGCTGACCCAGGTGATCCCCCTTCCGATCGTGCGCTCGTTGTTCATGCGCAAGATCAAGGCCAGCAACGGCCACCCGGCCGACTTCGGCCTACCCGAGCCCGACCACAAGCTCGGTCAGGCCCACCCCACGATCTCCTCGGACCTGCTCGGGCGCATCGGCCACGGGCGCGTGCAGGTCAAGCCCAACATCGAGCGGCTCGAGGGCGATCGGGTGCGGTTCACCGACGGCTCGGTGGAGCGGATCGAGAAGATCGTCTACTGCACGGGCTACAAGATCAGCTTCCCGTTCTTCGACCCGGAGCTGCTCGATCCGTCTCCTGACAACCGGATCGACCTCTACCGGCGCGTGGTGCACCCCGACCTGGAGGGCCTGTACTTCATCGGCCTGATCCAGCCGCTGTACGCGATCATGCCGCTTGCCGAGCTGCAGTCCGAGTGGATCGCCGACATCCTTCAAGGCAGCGTCGCTCTGCCCGGCCGAGAGCACATGCTGGCCGAGATAGCCAAGGATCGGCGCGAGCTCGAGCGCCGCTACGTGGCCTCGAAGCGGCACACGATCCAGGTCGACGGCCCCCCGTACATGCGCCAGCTGCGCGCGGAGCGCAGGAGGCACCGGGCCCCCGGGGCCCACCCGTCCAGGTCGTCCGGCGACCGCGGCCTGCAGCCGGCCTAGCCTGCCATGCTCCCATCGGCCAGCGCAAGCGTGAGAGAGGGAGGAGAGGCCATGGCTGAGACGATCGAGGTGGAGAACCCCGCCACCGGGGGGATCGCCGGGACCGTTCCGAAGATGGGCCCCGAGGAGGTCGCGCCCATCGTCGCTCGTGCGCGGGCCGCGCAGCCGGGCTGGGAGGCGCTTGGCTACGAGGGCCGCGCCAAGGTGATGCGCCGCGCGCAGAAGTGGATGCTCGACAACTCCGACCGCGTGATCGAGACGATCGTCTCCGAGACCGGCAAGACACACAACGACGCCCAGACCGCGGAGATCGGCTACGCGGCCGCCGCGTTCGGCTTCTGGGCCAAGAACGCGCCCAAGTTTTTGGCCGACGAGCGCGTGCGCTCGGCGTCGCCATTCCTGGCGGGCAAGAAGATCGTGCTGCGCTACCGCCCGCTGGGCGTGGTCGGCGTGATCGGCCCCTGGAACTACCCGCTCACCAACTCGTTCGGGGACTGCATCCCGGCGCTCGCGGCGGGCAACTCCGTGGTGCTCAAGCCCTCGCACGTCACGCCCCTCACATCGCTGCTGATGGCTGAGATGCTGGAGGAGAGCGGGCTGGGAAAGGACGTGTACCAGGTACTCACCGGCTTGGGTGGCGTGGGTGCCGAGCTGATCGATCACGTGGACTTCGTGATGTTCACCGGCTCCACCGCCACGGGCAAGAAGGTGGCCGAGCAGGCTGCGCGCACGCTCACTCCGGTCGGCCTCGAGCTGGGCGGCAAGGACCCGATGATCGTGCTGCGCGACGCCGACCTCGAGAAGGCCGCCAACGCCGCCACCTACTACTCGATGCAGAACGGCGGGCAGACCTGCATCTCCGTAGAGCGCGTGTACGTGGAGGAGCCCGTGCACGACGAGTTCGTGAAGCTGGTGACCGAGAAGGTGGGCAAGCTGCGCCAAGGGGTGCCGACCAAGCCGGGCAACGTGGACGTGGGCGCCGTGACCGTCGCCCCGCAGCAGGAGATCATCGCCGCGCACGTCGCGGATGCCGTGGAGAAGGGCGCGAAGGTGGCGGTAGGCGGGCGCCGCCGCGACGGTGCGGGGCGCTTCTTCGAGCCCACGGTGCTCACCGGCGTGGATCACTCGATGAAGTGCATGACCGATGAGACGTTCGGCCCCACCCTTCCCGTGATGAAGGTCCGCGACGCCGAGCAGGCCCTGGAGCTGGCCAACGACTCTGAGTACGGCCTGCAGGCCTCCGTGTGGACCAGGGACACGGCCAGGGGCGAGCAGATCGCCAAGCGCATCGACGCCGGCGTGGCCAACGTGAACGAGCACCAGGTCAACTACCTGGCGCTGGAGATCCCGATGGGGGGCTGGAAGAGCTCGGGCCTCGGCACCCGGCACGGTCCCGACGGGATCCGCAAGTACGCGCGCAAGCAGGCCTCGGTGATCGCCCGCTTCGGCCCCCGCAGGGCGATCTTCATGTTCCCCTACTCGGGCTGGGCGGCCAAGCTCACCGGCGGGGCGCTGCGGCTGCTGCACGGGCGCGGCAAGCGCTAGCTCATGCCCGGTGAGCTCTCTCCGGAGAACCGGATCCGCATCGAGGTCGACCGTGCCCTGTGCATCGGCTCGGGGGACTGCGTGGACACCGCCCCGGAGGTGTTCGAGCTCGACGCCGAGGACAAGGCCCGGGTGATCGATCCCGACGGCGCCCCGACCGACGTCGTGATCGAGGCCGCGGGCAACTGTCCCGTGACCGCGATCTTCGTCTACGACGAGTCGGGGGACCTCTACCCCTGAGGGCAGAACCCGGTGCGGCGCAGCCGGAACGGCGTTCCGGCTGCGCTCCTCCCCGAGGGCCCGCCCCGAGGGTCAGCTACGCAGGCGACGCAGGAGGATCGCCACCACGAGCAGCAACACGCCTGCCGGCAGCAGGGTGCGGGGGTCGAAGCCTCCGTCTCCGGCCTCGATGCCTCCGCCGGTTGGCATGGCGAACTCCTCGGCGGCCAGGGTGTCGTGTGGCTCCTGGATCCCGGTGGGGTCCGGAGGAATGTCGCGTAAGGAGCGCGCGGGCATGGCGAACTCCTCGGCGGCCAGGACATCGTGAGGCTCCTGAATGCCGGTCGGGTCCTCGGGCAGTCGCGCTTCGCGGCGTTCGCTCATTCACCTGATGGTTGCAGACCGCGCCCGACCGGGTCGGGGGTGCGCCTCTGCCTGCACACGGGGGAGCAAACTCCGCACGATCGGCATCTTGCAGGAGCTTCAGAGTCCGAGGTGAAGAACCCAGGAGCGCTGCTACCTTCGCCAGACCGTGCACGACGAACCCACACGAAGACTCGATCCGCGGGAGCCGCGCGGGCCCGGGGGCGAGGACGACTCCGTGTACATGCGCCGGCGTCTGGTGGCGGCTCTCGCCGCGGTCATCTTCTTGGTCGTGGTGATCGCCGTGGTGGCCGGCGGCGGGGGCGACGACAAGCCCACGAGCTCGCCGGCGGACCTGGGTGTGCCCACCACACCGAGCAGCTTCGGCGACGAGACCACGACCTCGGACGACGGCGAGACCGACACGAGCAGTGCCCCGGCTCCGAGCGCCCCGGCCCCGCCGACCGCCGATCCCGTAGCGCCGGTCACGCCCGTGGTGCCGAGCGAGCCGTCGGGGGGAGCGCCCGCGCCGACCGAGCCCACGCCGGCCGAGCCCGCCCCGCCGGCCGAGCCCGCCCCGCCGGCATCCGACGGCGGCGGCGCCGTCGCGCCCAGTCCGTAGGCGTCAGAAGGGGGTACCGCCCCCCAGTTCCCTACCAGTCGCCCTGAGAGGGCCGGCGCCGCCGGCGCTTGGCCTCCGAACGTATGCGCTTGGCGCCCAGCCGGCGCTCTCGGGCCGAGCGGCTGGGCTTGGTCCGGCGGCGGGGACGCTGCACGGCCAGAGCCTCGGCCAGGCGGGCACGCAGGCGCTCGAGGGCCAGCTCGCGGTTGCGCGCCTGGCTGCGTGTGTCCTGGGCCACTGCCCGGATCCGCGGACCCACCCTCGCGCAGGCGCGGCTCCGCTGCTCCTCGGATAGCGACGGCGACCCCGCGACGTCGAACACGGCCTCCACCCGCGATGCGGTCACGTTGGCATGCTGTCCCCCCGGACCGGAGGACCGGCTCACCCGCAGGTCCACCTCGGCGAGCGGGATGGCGAGGTCCCGCGTGATGCGCATCGGGTCTTCCATCGCGCGAGGAAGGTAGCGAGAGCCCGGGGCTCGCGTGCGCCCGTCACACTGCGCTGCGTGCACGTCGCGGTCGTCGGACATGTGGAGTGGATCGAGTTCGCGCGCGTGGAAGGGGTGCCGTTGGCCGGCGAGATCGTGCATGCCGAAGACAACTGGCAGGAGCCGGGCGGCGGCGGAGCGGTTGCCGCGGTGCAGATGGCGAAGCTGGCCGGAGGCGCGACCCTGTTCACGGCTCTCGGCGACGACGAGCTCGGCCACCGGGCCCGTGACGAGCTGATCGCGCTCGGCCTGCGGGTGGAGGTCGCTTGGCGCGACGAGCCCCAGCGCCGGGGCTTCGTGCATGTGGACGCGGCCGGCGAGCGCACCATCACGGTGATCGGGGAGCGGCTGGGTCCCCGGGGCGATGACACCCTTCCCTGGGAGGAGCTTTCCGAGGTGGACTGCGTCTACTTCACCGCCGGGGACGCCGCTGCCCTGCGGGCCTCCCGGACGGCCCACACGCTGGTGGCCACATCACGCGGCCTGTCGACCCTGATCGACGCGGGCGTCGAGCTGGACGCCCTTGTGGCAAGCGGGAACGATGCGGGCGAGCACTACGAGCGTGGGCAGATAGAGCCGGAGCCGCGTGTGGTCGTGCGAACCGCGGGGGCGGCAGGCGGGCAGTGGGAGCGCCCCGACGGCGAGTCGGGACGCTGGCAGGCCACCCCGCTACCGGGGCCGATGTCCGACGCCTACGGCTGCGGAGACTCCTTCGCAGGCGGCCTGACCTACGGACTGGGCGCAGGGATGGCGCTCGACGACGCCCTAGGCCTGGGGGCCCGCTGCGGAGCGGCGAACTTCACAGGCCGCGGCCCATACGAGGCGCAGCTCAGTGGTCGGCCACCGAGCCGCCCTCGGGCTCGATAGGCAGACCCTTCTCGACCCACGCCAGCAGCCCGCCGCTCATGTTGTACGAGTCGTATCCGCTCGCCCGGAAGGCCTGGGTGGCGACCGCCGACCGGCCGCCCGAGCGGCAGTAGAAGATCACGGGCCGCTCGCGGTCCACGGTCTCGGCCTGCGCCGAGAGCTGGGCGAACTGCACGTGGCGGGTGTCGGCGATGTGGCCGGCCTCGCGCTCGTAGGACTCGCGCACGTCGATCAGGTCGATCTCTCCGGCCGCGTGCAGCTCGGCGACCCGCTCGGGGGTCACGTCTTCCTGGAGCTCCTCGAGGGCCATCGCCAGGCAGCCTAGATGGTCGTCTGCCCGCAGAGTGGAGTCATGCCGACGGTAGGGACTTGAAAGGCCCGCCGAGGGAGTAGGCTGGCGTCCGTGGCCGGGCCCTACGACGTCTCGGGACGCACGGTGCTGATCACCGGCGCGGCCCGCGGCATCGGAGCGGAGTGCGCCCGGCGGCTGTCTGCACAGGGGGCCAGGGTGGCGCTCGTGGGCCTCGAGGCCTCCGAGCTCGAGCGGGTTGCTGCCCAGTGCAACACTGAGGCGGCGTGGTTCGAAGCCGACGTGACCGACCGCGATCAGCTCGCCGCCGCCGTCGAGGGCGCGGTCGAGCGCTTCGGCGGCATCGACGTGGCCATGGTCAACGCGGGCATCGGCGGCGGGGGGCCGGTGCGTCACACCGACCCGGACGCATTCGAGCGCGTGATCGAGGTCAACCTGCTCGGCGTGTACCGGACCGTGCACGCCTGCCTGGAGCACGTGATCGAGCGCCGCGGCTACGTCCTGGTCGTGGCCTCGCTGGCCGCCGTGGTCCACGGTCCCGGCATGGCCTCCTACACCGCGAGCAAGGCGGGGGCCGAGGCCTTCGCCGACAGCCTGCGCTCGGAGGTCTCACACCTTGGGGTCGACGTGGGGGTGGGCTACTTCTCCTGGATCGACACCGAGCTGGTGCGCGGTGCGGACGCCCACCCGGCCTACGGCGGGCTGCGCTCGCAGCTGCGAGGGCTCGCGGCCAAGACCTACCCGGTCTCCGCCGTGGGTGACGCGGTGCTCGATGGGATCGGCCGCCGGCGCCGTGCCGTGGTGGTCCCGGGCTGGGTGCGGGCGGCCATCGCGCTGAGGGGAATCCTGCCGGTCCTTACCGATCGCCAGGGCCTGCGGATGGCGCCAGAGATGGACGTGACCTTCCAGCGCGACGTGGCCGAGCGCGGAACCGAGGCGTCACGGCCCGTGGGGGCCGGCGGCGAGGCGGCCTCGCGCGACCTCCATCTCGGCTAGAGGTTCTTCACCGCTGCGAGCACGTCCTGCACGGAGGCCTTGGCGTCGCCGAACAGAAGTGAGGTGTTCTCGTTGTAGAAGAGTGGGTTGTCGATCCCCGCAAAGCCCGTGTTCATCGAGCGCTTGAGCACGACCACCTGCTCGGACTTGTCCACGTCGAGGATCGGCATTCCGTAGATGGGGCTGCCCTCGTTCTCGCGCGCCGCCGGATTGGTCACATCGTTGGCGCCGATCACCAGGGTCACGTCGGTGGTCGGGAACTCGGGATTGATCTCGTCCATCTCCCGCAGCGCCTCGTAGGGCACGTCGGCCTCGGCCAGCAGCACGTTCATGTGGCCGGGCATGCGTCCTGCCACCGGGTGGATCGCGTAGGACACCTCCACGCCGCGCTTCTCCAGCTCGTCGGCCAGCTCGCGTACGGTGTGCTGGGCCTGGGCCACTGCCAGGCCGTAGCCGGGGGCGACGACCACGCGGTCGGCGAGCGACAGCTGCAAGGCCACCGAGGTCGCGTCGGTGGAGCGGTGGGGACGCTCCTCGCCGTCGGCGCCATCCGGCGCGGTGCCGCCCCCGCCGAAGCCGCCGGCCACGATGTTGGGGATCGAGCGGTTCATGGCGTCGGCCATGAGGTTGGTGAGAATCGTACCCGAGGCGCCGACGATGATCCCGCCCACGATCAGCGCCACATTGTCCAGCGCCATGCCTGCCGCAGCGGCCGAGAGCCCGGTGAGGGCGTTCAGCAGCGAGATCACCACCGGCATGTCAGCTCCGCCGATCGGCAGCACCACCATGTTGCCGAGCACCGCGGCCGCGACGAGGATGAGGATGAACAGGCCCTCGGACTCCGAGCCGGCCGCGATGGCCGCGGCGGCCCCGACTGCCACCAGCAGCAGGGCGAGGTTCAGGAACTGCTGGCCTGGCACGCCGATCGGCTTGCCCGGGAGGATGCCCTGGAGCTTTGCGAAGGCGATGTTCGAGCCCCAGAAGGAGATCGACCCGATGATCGCTGCGAACAGGATGGGGATCAGGGTCTCGAGGTCGGGGTTCACGCCGAACTCGAGCGCTCCGCGGTATTCCGCCCACGAGATCAGGGCCACGGCGCCACCGCCCACGCCGTTGAACAGCGCCACCATCTGCGGCATGGCCGTCATCTTCACCTGACGCGCCGCCGGCACGCCGACCACGGTGCCGATCCCGACGCCGAGCGCGATCAGGCCGAAGTCGCCCACGCGCTCGTCCAGCAGCGTGGCCACTACCGCGATGGCCATGCCGGCCGCCGCGATCCAGTTGCCGCGGCGTGCGGTGGTCGGGTGGGTCACCCTCCTCATCCCCAGGATGAAGAGCAGGAAGGCGAGGATGTAGAGCGCCCGGATGAAGTCCGGGTCCTGCACGAAGGAGGCGAGCGGCAGGCTCACTCTGGGTCCTTCTCCGCGGGCTTGGGCCGCTTCTTGAACATCTCGAGCATCCGGTCGGTCACGAGGAAGCCGCCGATCACGTTGATCGTGCCGAAGGCGATCGCGATCACCAGGATCAGCTCGTTGAGGAACCCGCTGGCTTCGCCGATCACGAGGATGCCGCCCAGCAG
>JACCUE010000232.1 GCA_013812005.1 Thermoleophilaceae bacterium | reverse complement strand
CACCAAGCGCCTGCGGCGCAATCGCAGATGCGCGCGCTACCAGCGCCGCGGCGTGCTCAGGCGCCCCGGGCGGGCGGGCCCGAACACCGTCGCGTTCAGCGGCCGGATCGGCTCGCGCGCGCTCGCGCCGGGCTCCTACCGCGCCACCATCAAAGCGACGAACACCGCCGGTAGCTCGCCCCCGCGAAGGACGACCTTCAAAATCGTACGCCCCAAACGACAGCGCTGAAACGATCGGCCTCCAGCCCCAGCAACCCTCGAAGGGAGCACCATGCAGAAGAACACAGCAAGCTCGCCGAAGGCGCCCGCCGCGGCCCTGAAGAAGATCACTCCTACCGTCGTCGTCCTCGCCGTCATGTCCGTCATGGCCCTTGCCGCCTCCGGCGCGACTGCTCAGGCACCGGACACCCAGCCGCCTGTGATCCTGGGCGCCAGCTTCAATTTTAAGCAGATCCAACCCACCGTGAGCCCCGTGATCAACTACGAGCTAAGCGAGGACGCCACCGTCAAGGCGGTTTTCAAGCGGGTCCGGTCAGGCCGCAAGGTCGCAGGCCGCTGTGTCGCGCCGACCCGCCGCAACCGAAATAGGCAGCGCTGCACCCGCCTTACGAATGTGGGCACTCTCGAGCAGACCACCGCGTCAACGACGGGGAGCATCAACTTCTTCGGCACGATACGCGGCAAGGCGCTCAAGGTCGGGCGCTACCGGATCGAGCTGACCGCCACCGACATAGCCGGGAACAAGTCGACCAAGAAGAACCTGACGCTCCGAGTGTGCCGCTCCTGTCCGCTCCGTTGACCTTCCCGGACAGGCCCAGCACCCCCTGAAGTAAGCAGTTACACCACTCCACACGACTTGACTCGAGAGCCCTGAGTCGAAGGCCTACGGACGATTACTCCGGATCAACCAACACCGACGCGCAGGCGCAGTTCCGCAGCTCTAACGCGGATTGCTCCCCTAATCAGTTTGAGGTAAACACATTCACTGTCTCAACGTTCGCAGACGAGGCGTTCACGTTCCTCGTTCCCTGACGTTTTCAGCTGGCCGACGCGCTCGGTCGTCACAACACTAGGAGGCCACTATGTGGAACAGGATTCGCCGACTTCCGTCGCCCGCGATGGCACTCGCATTCGTCGCGCTGCTCGTAGCTCTCGGCGGCACCGCCGTCGCATTGCCGGGCAGGGACAGCGTCAAGAAGGACGACATCGCAAAGAACGCCGTCAACAGCGCGGACATCAAGAACCGCACGATCAAGCTCCTGGACATAAACCTGAGTACTGTCGCGAAACTCCGCGGAGCCGGTTCCACCGGTCCTGCTGGTTCCACCGGTCCTGCTGGTCTGGCCGGTGAACGTGGTTCTGCGGGCCCTGCCGGCCCTGACGGTCCTGCTGGTCCGGCCGGTGAACGTGGTTCTGCCGGCCCTGACGGTCCTGCTGGTCCGGCCGGTGAACGTGGTTCTGCGGGCCCTGCCGGCCCCGCCGGGCCCGCCGGTGCGCCGGCGACGAAGCTGTTCGCCGTCGTCAACGCGGACGGATCGCTCGCGCGTGGCAGCGGTGCGCCGACTGCGAACAGGTTTGGCACTGGCGACTACTCGGTCAGGTTCAACCAGAACGTCCGCAATTGCGCGTACACGGCCACGATCGGGCTGAGTGGTGCGGCGGGAAGCTCACCGCCCGGAGAGATCACCGTCGTTAGCGAGGGCGCCACACAGAACGGCGTCTTCCTGACTACTCATGACTCGGCCGGCGCGCGCTCGGACCGAGGTTTTCACCTGGCGGTCTTCTGCTGAAGCTGAAGCCGCTGAGATCGCTCGCTTGGGCGCAGCTCCCTCGGGCAGAGCCCCGGGCACGCCGCAGCCGGCCCCGCAGCACCACGCGGCCTGACGCACCGGTGACCTAGAAGCTGCGGCCCGCGAGAGACCGCGGCGACGCCACGATCGCGAGCTTCGAATCCGCGGGTGCGCTCGGCACCACCGCTTTTGCTCTCGCTCTGCCTTTTCGGTCTCGCTTGCGCGCGCTCGGGCGTCTGGCAGTACCACCCGGCCGCTACGTCGTCGGGGCTGCTCCCACCGCCAGCGCGCGATCCCGCGCCGCGGCTGCCCCCAGCTTCGCCGGGCCGCTGCAGCGGCCCGGGGCCGGCATTCCAGCCGACACGG
This sequence comes from Thermoleophilaceae bacterium, assembly GCA_013812005.1. GTDB lineage: Bacteria > Actinomycetota > Thermoleophilia > Solirubrobacterales > Thermoleophilaceae > JAAYBF01. The sequence continues at coordinate 3,541 of JACCUE010000232.1, read as the reverse complement.
TTGAGAGTCGTTCGTCCTTGCTCTCCTTTCGCACGGCGCCTCGTGGCGCACCATCGACTCGCATGGGTTCGCGGGTGCGCTGAAAGCGGCGCGTCGAGACGCCGGCGAGCATCTGCTCGCACACCACCCTGGTGAGCGGATCACGATCCGCGAAATGCGCGTAGGCCCCAAGCGCCACCTCGGACTCGCCGTCCGCGGTCCGTGCCCGCGGGCGCTCAACCGCGACCCGGCGGCCGCCGAGCGTCACCTCCCCAGCGTCGTGGCCATGACGAACCGCGGTCCGGTCGGGGTCGTGCTTGCCCTTCGGGCCCACGACCTCGTCGACCTCTTCCTCCATCAACTCGGTCAACACCCCGAGCCCGACACCCACGCTGAGCGCGAGCAGCCCGTCCTTGGCAGCGCCGACAAGCTCGCCCAGCGCCTCCTCGACACGTGGCGGCAACTCGTTCATCGTGGTCGCGGCGGACGCGACCGGTACGTTCTCCTTCACGGCGGTTCCTCCTTAGATCTTTGGCGGATCACCGCGCACGCTCCCAACCGGAACGGACGCGGCGGAGGGACCGCCGTCTCAAAGTTCCACGAACTACGGGACAACCTCCGGTCCGCACTGGCGACCACGTTGCTGGCGGATGGAAGACCGGTGATGCAATAGGTCCCCGCCCCTTGGCGGACGACGTTGGCCTGGGTGATTGCCTTGCTCTGCGCTTGGTTCACCGTCCCGTTGCCAGAGAGGTGAGTGAAGGCGAGCGCGCTGCCGGGTGCGCCGGCCGGGCCCTGCCCGCCCTGCGGAACTGCTCACCCCGTCGCCCCGCGGGACCCGAGCCCGGACTCGGCAGGCGCAGGCTCGACTCTCTGATGTTGGCGCCGCCGAGCGAGTCCTTTTCACGTCGCTGCCCGTCAAGGGACCTTGGCCCGCAATCGCGCGAGCAGCTGTGCCGACCTGGGCGCATTCTCCGAAGCGATCTTCCAGCTGGAGGGACGCTTCAGGGATCCGACGGTCCCGACGGCATAGAGCGGCCAAGCCTTATGCGACACTCGGGCGATGCCCGGTTCGGTGGTCGGTCGGGAGGCCGAGCAGGCGGCGGTCGATTCCATGCTTGCCGAGGCGCAGGAGGGTTTGCGCCTGCTGGTGCTCGAGGGCGAGCCGGGGATCGGCAAGACGACGGTCTGGCGGCCAGGGATCGTCCGGGCAGAGGCGCTTGGTTATCGCGCCCTTTCCTGCCGGGCGGCACAGGCAGAGTCGCGGCTCTCGTTCGCGGGTCTTGGTGATCTGCTGGCCCCGGTCGAGCCGGAGACGCTCGAGGCGTTGCCGGGCCCGCAGCGGCGCGGCCTCGGAATCGCACTGCTGAGGACGGAGGCCGAGGGTCCCGCTCCCGACCCGCGCACGATCGGGACCGCGGTTGTGTCGCTGCTTACGACCCTCTCCGCCGGTTCGCCGGTGCTCTTAGCTATCGACGACCTTCAGTGGCTCGATCGCCCGACCGCCCGCGCGTTGGAGTTTGCACTGCGGCGCCTCGAGGATCGGCCGGTTGCCGTCTTGGCCACCCTTCGTCTCAGCGGAACAGAGAGCCGGGTAGCGCTGCTCTCGGCCGGGACGGTCGGCCACGTTCGCCGCACCCGTCTGGGTCCCTTGAGTCTCGGGGCCCTCTACGAGGTCGTGAAGGAGCAGCTCGGCGAGGCGCTTACCCGGCCGCTCCTCGGCAGGATCGGCGAGGCGTCGGGCGGCAATCCGTTCTATGCCCTCGAGATCGCTCGTGCGCTGAAAGCGCAAGGTCGGGGTGCCTCCGGAAAGGCGCTCCCGATTCCCCAAGACATGCGGGAGCTCGCGGCCCGGCGGCTTCGCCGTCTGCCCCAAGGGACCCGTGATGAGCTCCTCAAGGCGAGCGCATTGGCCCAGCCGACCGGAGCGCTCGCAGATCTCTCCGAGCTCGAGCCCGCGGTGGAGGCCGACATCGTGCGGATTGACGAACACGGAAGCGTCGAGTTCTCCCACCCACTGTTCGCCGGCGCGGTGTACCGGCGGGCCTCCGGCGAGCGTCGCAAGGCGCTGCATCGCGAGCTGGCAGAACGGGTGACCGATGTGGAGGAGCGCGCAAGGCACCTGGCGCTCGCGACCGACGGCCCGGATGAGCGCATCGCCGCCCTCATCGAGCAGGGGGCAGACCTGGCGCACCGCCGCGGGGCGCCGGAGGTTGCGGCCGAGCTCCAGGAACAGGCGTTACGGAGCACTCCGGCGGGCGCGGAAGCGGTGAGGTGGGGGCGGTGCCTGCGCGCGGCAGGTCACCATTTCAAGGCTGGCGACCAACGCCGCGGACGTGCGCTGGCCGAGGAGATCATCGCCGCTTCGGCTTCGGGGCCGATCCGCGCGCGGGCGCTGCAGCTGCTTGCCGAGGAGCGCGGCATGACCGAGGGGCCCGCGGCCGCCGTCCCGTTGTTCGAAGAGGCGCTGGGGTGCATCAGCGACGACCCCGCCCTGGCGGCGCAGCTCGAGACCGCCCTCGGGCTGCTTGCTGCATCGCAGATGGACGGCGCCGGCGCCGCGCGACACCTCGACCGTGCGGTTGAGCTCGCAGAGCTGGCGGGAGATAGGGCGGTGCTCGCGGAGGCGCTCTCGACCAGGACGCTGACGCGGCTCGGGTTCGGACTGGGCGCCGACGAAGCGTCGCTCGAGCGAGCCTTGGCGCTCGAGGATCCCGAGCACGAGGTCGCGTTCCAGTTGAGCCCGTCGATGCACGCCGCCCAGTTCTACGAGTTCACGGCGCGCCTCGACCGGGCACGCGAGCTGCTCGTGGGGCTGCGCGAGCAGATCCTCGCGCGAGGCGAGGAAGGCGCCCTGCCGTACGTGCTGGCGCACCTCGCTGCAACGACGTGGCTGTCGGGCGAGCTCGAAACGGGGGAGCGCGAGGCGGGCGAGGCGCTGCGCGTCGCGGCCCTTACCGGCCAGGAGATCTCCTACGCGCTCGCACTCGCCGCGCGCGCTGCCACGAGGGCCCTCCGCGGGGACGATCGGGGGTCCCGCGCCGACGCGGAGGAGGCGCTGTCGATCTCAGAGAGAATTGGTTGGCCGCCGGGGATAGCCGAGGCGCGCTGGGCGCAGGCGCTGCTTGGGCTGTCGCAGGGGGACGCGCAAGCGGCTGCCAGGGCGCTCGAGCCCGTCGTCACTTCGATCGAGCAGCTCGGCGTCTACGAGTGGCCGAACGCAATGTTCGTGCCGGATGCGATCGAGGCGTTCGTCGCTACAAATGAGCTCGAACGAGCGGCCCGCCTCACGGGCGCCCTCGCCGACTGGGGCAAAGCGCATGACCGCCCTTGGGCACTGGCCCTCTCGTGGCGCTGCTGCGCGTTGCTCGAGGCACAGGCGGGCAACCTCGACTCCGCCCAGGCCCATGCCGAACGTGCGCTCGTTGCGCACGAGCGCCTGCCGATGCCATTCGAGCTTGCGCGAACGCTGCTCCTGCGCGGGCAGCTGCAGCGCCGCCGTGGAGAGCGGCGGGCGGCGCGCGAGTCGCTCGAGCGGGCGCTCGCGCTGTTCGAGGAGATC
>JACCUE010000216.1 GCA_013812005.1 Thermoleophilaceae bacterium | reverse complement strand
ACCACGGAGCGGCGTGAGTTCGTGCGCCTCACCGGCGACGTACAGGCAGCCGTCGACGAGTCGGGCATCGCCGAGGGGATGGTGCTCGTCTCCGCCATGCACATCACCGCGGGGGTGTGGATCAACGACGACGAGCCCGGTCTCCAGGAGGACGTGCTCGAGTGGCTCGACAAGGTCGCGCCGCCTTCGTGGAAGGAGCCCGCCAACGACGTGGCGCGTGAGCTGTCGCCGGATCCCGGCGACTACCGCCATCACCGCGGCGGGGAGGACAACGGCGACGCCCACCTCAAGAACCTCCTGGTGCACCATCAGGTGATCGTGCCGGTGACCGAGGGCCGGCTGGACCTGGGCCCGTGGCAGGCGATCTTCTACGTCGAGTTCGACGGCGGGCGCGACAAGCGGCTGGTGATCAAGGTCCTCGGCGAGTAGCTAACCCTCGACTGGAGGGTTAGCTAGGAGCTCCAGGGTTCACGGACTGTGGCATGGGCTCGCCCCTGAGGCCGGCCAGCAGGTTGTCCACCGCCAAGTCGGCCATCGCTTCGCGGGCGGCCTGGGTGGCCGAGCCCATATGGGGCACCACGAGGGCGCCGGGGGCGGTCAGCAGGGGGTGATCGGCGGGCAGCGGCTCGGGATCGGTCACGTCGAGGGCCGCGCCTGCAATCTCCCCGGCACGGAGAGCGTGCTCCAGCGCCGCGGTGTCCACGATCGGCCCGCGGGCGGTGTTCACCAGCACGGCCGTGGGCTTCATCGCCTTCAGCTCGTCCGCACCGATCAATCCCCGTGTCTTCTCGGTCAGCGGACAGTGCAGCGACACGACGTCGGCCTCGGGCAGCAGGGCGTCGAGTGGATCGTCGCGGCCTGCCACCACGACGCGGGCGCCGAAGCCCCGCAGCCGGCGCGCCACAGCCTGGCCGATGCGACCACCGCCCACCAGCAGCACCGTGGCCCGGTGCAGGTCGGATCCCAGCAGGAAGGCGGGCTCCCAGGTGAGCCACTCCCCGGTCCGCACGGCCGCCTCGCCCTCCGGCAGTCTTCGCAGGCTCGCGAGCATCAGAGCCAGGGTCAGATCACCGGTGGCCTCGGTCAGCACTCCGGGGGTGTTGCCCACCGGGATGGCGCGGGCGGTGGCGGCCGCCACGTCGACGTTGTCGACCCCCACGGCGTAGTTGGAGATCGCCCGCAGGTCCGGGCAGGCGGCGATCAGGTCGGCGTCGATCGGGTCGGTGAGCATGCAGAGCAGCCCTTGGGCCGACCGGGCACTCTCGATCAGCCGCTCGCGCGGAGGCGGGAAGCGGTCCGGCCACACATCCACCTCGTGCTCGGCCCGCAGCCGGTCGAGCGCCCTGCCGGGCAGGTCACGGGTGACGAAGCAACGGCTCACCCGGACAGGTCCTCGAGCACCGCACGGGCGGCCAGCAGGCCCGGGGCGCCCGTCACCGCGCCGCCGGGATGGGCGCCCGAGCCCGCCAGGTAGAGCGCCTCCACCCCGCCGAAGCGGCGCCTGTCGGGCCGATCCTCCAGCAGTTGGCCCGGCAGCATCTCTCCGTGGAAGATGTGGCCGCCGGTGATGCCGAAGCGCTCCTCGAGCTGGCGCGGCCCGAGCGCCAGCCGATCCACCACGCGGGCGGGCAGGTCCGGGCACACCTCGGCAAACCGGGCGATCGCCGTGTCCGCTGCCGCCTCGGCGTCCACATCGGTCGGAAAGCACTGGCAGAACATCGACAGCACATGCCTGCCCGGGGGGGCGAGCGAGTCGTCGGCGGCCGTCTGGCAGGCTGCCTCGATCCACGGTGCCGCCGCCGGGCGGCCGGCGCGGGCGTCGTCGGCCGCGGCCCTGAGGTCGCCGAGCGTGAAGCCGATGTCGATCGTCCCCTGCCAAGGCTCGGCGCCGGGCCAGGACGGGAAGTCCGGCAGTCCGTCGAGCAGCACCATCACCTTCACGACCGGCCCCGCCTGGCGCCATCCCGGCAATGGCTCCGTGCCGGCCAGGGCGGCCGTGCGCACCGGATCGGCGTTGGAGAGCACGACACGCGCGCCAACCTCCTCCCCGCCCTCCAGCGCTACGCCGACCGCGCGCCCGTCCTCGATCAGCACGCGCTCGACGGGAGCCGAGAGCCGGACCGAGGCTCCGGCCGCCTCGGCCGCCGAGCGCAGCGCGGCGGTCACCGCGCCCATGCCACCGCGCGCGTAGCCCCACGCGCCGGGCACCCCCGCCGCCTGGCCGAGGTCGTGGTAGAAGCCGACGAAGGCGGTGCCGGGGTCGTCGGGGCCGGCCAGGGTGCCGATCAGGCCCTGCACCGCAAACGGCACGCGAACCTGCTCCGAGGGGATCTCGCGCAGCTCCTCGGCCACCGATCCGTCGAGAATCCCCTTCCCCACGGCGTCGAGCCAGCGCTCGCGGTCGGGCGGCTCGCTCATCAACGACCGCGCCTGCCCAGCAGCCCGCTCCCAGCGCTCGGCGAAGGCTGCGTAGCCGTGGGCGTCGGCGCGCGACCAGTCGCGCTCGAGCTGGGCGCACGTGCGCTCACGGCTCGACCACGTGACCACCTTGCGCCCGTCCGGGAACGGGGCGAACAGGTAGGGCTCGTGCACCGACACCCGCAGGCCGTGGCGCTCGAGCTCGAGATCGCGGATGATCTCCGGGCGCAGCAGCGACAGCGTGTAAGCGCCGGGGGACGCCCTCACGCCCGGCCACAGCTCCTCGGTCACGCACGCGCCGCCGGCGATGTCGCGGCGCTCGAGAACCTCGACGGACAGGCCGGCCCGGGCCAGGTAGGCGGCGGCGGTCAGGCCATTGTGGCCCGCCCCCACGATCACGGCGTCGACCCCGCGCAGTTCGTCCGCCACGGCGCCCACCGTACCCCTCCGAGCGGGCTTCGGTGGCGCGCGGGCGCTCGCTACCCTGTCGCCTTCGCATGTCCTCGCAAGCGAGAGATTCTCGCGCGGAGGAGCGTCGCCTGTCGATTCGCACGCTGGCAATAGCCAGCGCCTCATCGGCCGTTGCGGCGATTGTGACCTCCCGCCTCTGGGCCGCCGGCACGCCGATCGCCGCGGCGATGACCCCTGTGCTCGTCACGATCGTCAGCGAGATGCTCCACCGCCCCGCGACGAAGATCGTGGAGCGCTTCACGGTCGAGACCGATGCGCTGCCCGAGGCCATGGGCGCGGGCCCGCCACCGCCGGCCGTGGAGGACGACGATCCCGAGCCGGTGCGCGAGCAGCCGCTGCGCGACCCGTCATCGCGCGGGCAGTCCTCGGGCAAGCTGCCCGACGGCGTGCGGGTCTACCGCTCCGGCGCGGGCAGTCGCACGCTGCCGTGGAAGCTCATAGCCACCACCGCCGCCCTTGCGTTCGTGATCGGCGTCGTGGTACTCACCCTCCCTCGGGCGATAGCCGGGCAGTCCCTGCTGGAGGGCAGCCCCCCCGGCTACAGCAGCGCGAGCAAGAAGAAGAAGGACAGGTCCGCACCGGCCGAGGACGGCGGCCGGCAGGCGCCCCCCCAGACCGAGCAGGAGCCCGAGACCACGGCGCCCGAGCGCACGCCCACCACCGAGGAGCCGGCGCCGGAACCGGCTCCCGAGACCACCGCTCCGGCCCCCGAGGAGGAGCCCCCGGCGGACGCGCCCGCGCCGAGAGCGGCGCCCCAGACCACCCCCCCGCCGGCGCCCCAGCAGGAAACGCCCCAGCCCTGAGCGAGGGCGCGCGCCTCAGGGCGGTGGGAAGGCCATCACCTCGACGAGGTTGCCTGCAGGATCTCGGACGATGGCCCGCGGCGAGCCCCAGTGCTCGCCCCTCGGCTCGGGCTCATGCCCGGCCTCGTCGAGGGACCCGAGGGTGGCCTGGTAGTCATCGACCACCACCGCCACGTGCCCGCGGGGCAGCGAGACGGGGTCCTCGACCCACATCAGGTGGATCTGGGTCGCGCTGCGCTGTAGCCAGGCGGCTCGGTCGGCGAGCGAGGAGGGCGGATCGACGCGCTGGAAGCCCATCAGCGCGTAGAAGGCCACGCAGGCGTCCAGCTGATCGCGGCGGATCTCGAGCGTCGCGTGCTGAAGCATCAGGGCTGCGCGGGCCACGGGCGGCGCATCAGACGAGCGTACCGCGAGGCCGCCATTCCAGGAGGCTCGGTTCCCTGGTCTCAGTGCTACGATGTCGCACATGGAGGTTGGCGTTCGAACCCTGCGCAACAACACGTCCGAGGTGATCGCCGCGGTGGAGTCCGGGGAGCGCGTCACGCTCACCGTGCGGGGCAACCCCGTAGCCGACATCGTCCCCCACGGGCAGCGCACCCGCTGGCTCTCGGGCGAGCGCCTTGCGCGCGAGCTCGAGACCCGTGCGGCCGACCCGGGGCTGACCGAAGAGCTCGCCACCCTGGCCGGCCACACGATCGACGAGCTGTGAGCGCCACCACCGCGGGGCTGCTCGACACCTCGGTCTTCATAGGCAAGGAGAGCGGACGGCCCCTCGCCGAGCTGCCCGACCGGGTCGCCGTATCCGTGGTGACGATCGGAGAGCTCCAGCTCGGCGTCCTCGCGACCGACGACCCCGAGCTGCGGGCGCGCCGCGCGGACACCCTCGCGCTCGCGCGTACCGCGGATCCGCTGCCGATCAACGAACCCGTCATCGCCGCCTGGGCCAGGCTCGTCAACGACTGTCGCGGCGCGGGCATCCAGCGCACCGTCCGCCTCACCGACGCCCTCATAGCGGCAACCGCGATCGAGCACGGCCTACCCGTCGTCACCCAGGACGAGGACTTCGCCGAGATCGCCCGCGCGCACCCCCCACTCAGCGTCACCCGCGTATAGCCCGGTCCGTTTTCCCCGCGCGAGTTCGGGTAGCAGGACCGCATGAAAATCGAAGGCAGCACGGCACTTGTCACCGGCAGCAACCGCGGTATCGGCCGCGCGATCGCCCAGGCCCTGGGCGAGCGGGGTGCGGAGGTGCTGGGAGGCGTGCGCGAGGTGGACGCCAGGCACTCGGTCGGGGGTGTGGCCAACGTGCGCCCGGTCCGCCTCGATCTCTCCTCCCCGGATTCCGTGGAGGAGAGCGTGCGCGAGCTCGGGACGGATGCGTCGCGCATCGACCTGCTCGTGAACAACGCGGGCGTCTTCACCGGTGGGCTGTTCGACCGCACCGACGTGACGAAGGCCTACGAATTGCTGCAGGTCAACCTCGCGGCGCCGATTCACCTCACCCGGCTTCTGCTCCCCTCGATGCTGGAGCGCGGGAGCGGGAAGATCGTGAACAACGCCTCGATCATCGGCCATGTGCCCTTCCCGGGGGCCGTGGTGTACGCGGCGTCGAAGATGGGACTGCACGGCTTCACCGAGTCGCTGCGGCGAGAGCTCGAAGCGACCGGCGTGACGGTGCTCGAGCTGATCACTCCCGGGGTGGACACGGACATGATGGACCAGGTGCAGAGCGAGTTGGACGAGCACGCGAACACCGACGGATGGGACCACGTCGATCCCGTGGACTGGGCGGAGAAGGTGCTTGCCGCGATCGAGAGCGACGACGACGAGCTCAACCCGGGTGGCGGCGAGCGCCTGGCCAAGCTCCTGCCCAAGGCGCTGCTCGACCTGGGCACGAAGCGGGCCTTCAGCCGGTAGGGCGCGGCGCCGTCGCCACTCGGTGCAGGCCGGCCTGGACGCCGGCCACCATCAGTCCGCGGCGTTCTGCGTCGACTCGCCGTGCTCGCTCTGCGCGGCCTGGTCGGTATCACCCTCGTCGCCGGGATCCGGGACCGCGCCGGGCACGCTCTGATCCTCCTGCTTGTGCTCCCAGTCGGCTTTGGTGGCCTCGATGTCCTCCCCGAGCTTGTCGCCTTGATGCTTGAGGTCGTCGGCCTCGCGCTCGGCCTCCGCCGCGATCTCCTGGTGGTCGCTTCTGGTTTCGTCGTCCATGCTGTTCCGAGTACCCCTGGGCCCGAGCGGACAAACGGCGCTCAGCCACCCGCCGCCTCCGCGCGCCGCAAACCGGTAAACGCCCAGACAGCCAGCAGCAGCGCCAGCCCGGCCGCCGCTCCGAAAGCCAGCAGCACCTCCGTCTCGGCGCCCGAGATGAAGCCACGGCCGGCTTCGATGACGGCGGTGAGCGGGTTCACCCTCGCGGCCGACTCCACCCACCCGCTCAACAGGTCGATCGGCACGTAGACCGGGGCCAGGAAGATGATGAGGAAGACAGGCGTCTGCATGAGCGGCCCGGCCTGGATCGACCTGATGCGCAGGGCGATGCCCGCCGCCCACATCAGCGCCGCGAAGTTGATCATGCCGGCGAGCGCATAGAGACCGAGCATGTCGACGGCATTGCCCCCGACGCCCATCCCCACCGCGAGGGCGATCGCCGTGAGCAGCACCCAGATGAACACCGCGCGCGCGAAGGCCGCGATCGCGTATCCGCCGAGGATCCCCACCCGGTTGGGCGCCGACAGCATCATGCGCCGGCCGAAGCCCGACTCGAAGTCGCGGGCCAGCGCGAAGCCGGTGAACACCCCGCCGAAGGCCGAGGCCTGCAGGAGCACGAACACGAACTGGAAGGCGGTGTAGTCGCCGGCGAAGTCGAAGCCCGGCGCGCTCGCCACCCGCGACAGCCCGCCGGCGAACGCGGTGAAGAAGAACAGGGGGAAGAGCAGCGCCGGCACGATCAGCACCGGGTTGGTGAAGAAGTTGTGCAGGTTTCGCCACGCCACCGCAAAGGCGATGCTGCGGGTGCGCGCGAAGCCGCTCACGTGCGCACCAGCCTGGTGCGCAGCCTGCCGACGGAGAGCGCGAGAAACGCCATGCCGATCGCCATTCCACAACCGAAGGCGAGGGCCAGCGCCCGGCCGTCGAAGCCCACGATGAACAGCGAGCGCACTCCCTCGATCAGGTAGCTGACCGGGTTCAGCGTGGCGACGGTGCGAAACCATTCCTGCTCGATCAGGTCGCGCGGGAGGGCCATCGAGGAGAGGAACAGGAACACGAACATGACCGGGAACAGACCCTGGACCGCCTCCCCGTCGCCGAAGCGAAAGGCGGCGTACACACCCACGCAGCCGAAGGCGAACACGATCACCAGCGACAGCGCGAACAGCACCAGCGCGCCGGCCACACCCGCCTCGAGCGTCGCCCCGGCGGCCAGGCCGACCCCCAGGTAGACCACCGCGTTGAGTAGCCCGAGCGCCACCACTCCGGCCAGCTGGCCGGTGATCAGCGCCGCCCCGCTCATGGGCGTGAGGGCCAGGCGGTCGAGGAAGCCCGTCTCGATGTCGCGCGCCAGGTCCGCTCCCCCGTTGGAGACGGCGAAGATGCCCGACTGGATGAAGGGCACCGCGAGCGCGAAGGTCAGGTAGGAGTCGGTTGGGAAGCCGGGAATGCCGGTGGCTGCGTCGAGGCCACCGGCGTTGATCGCAAGCAGGAAGAGCGGGAACGTGATCGTGGGGACCACCTGGGCGGGCTGGCGCAGCGTGCGTACCAGCGAGCGCCGGGCCAGCTCGCGCGTCTGGAGCCAGACCGGGCTCAAACCGCTGCGGCCTGGGCGGAGGCCACGTTCGGGGCGCCCGTCTCGCCCTCGCCGTCGTCGTCCTCCTCCTCCGCCCCCTCGAGGGTGCGGCCGGTCTTGGCCAGGAACACGTCGTCGAGGGTGGGCGCGTGCAGCTGGAGGTGGACCACCTCGATGCCCTCGGCGTCGAGGGCGCGCACCACTTCGGCCAGCGAGGCCGAGCCGCCCTTCAGGCGCACGGCGATGCTCTCGTTCACGTAGTGCGGGCAGTCGCCACCGCCGAAGCGGTGCAGCACACGCATCACGTCCTCGTTGCGGGAGGGATCGGCGGGCACCGCCTCCACGCTCGGCTCGCCGATCTCCTCCTTCAGCGACTCGGGTGTGCCCTCGGCCACGATCACGCCGTTGTCGATGATGCCCACCCGGTCCGCCAGCGAATCGGCCTCCTCGAGGTACTGCGTGGTGAGAAAGACCGTGACGCCCTCCTGCTTGGCCAGGCGCCTCACCTCCTCCCACAGCGAGCTGCGGCTCTGGGGATCGAGGCCGGTGGTGGGCTCGTCCAGGAAGAGGATCCGCGGACCGTGCACGAGGGCCAGCGCCAAGTCGAGGCGGCGCTTCATCCCGCCCGAGTAGCCGCCCACCTTGCGGTCGGCGGCGTCGGCCAGGCCGAGGCGCGCGATCAGGTCGTCGCCACGGCGGCGGCGCTCGGCCTTCGGCAGGCCGTGCAGGGCGGTCTGCAGGCGCATGTGCTCGCGCGCGGTGAGATAGGGATCCAGCGCCGCTTCCTGGAGCGCGGCGCCGATGTTCTCGCGCACGCGGGCGCCGTCCTCGCGCACCTCGTAGCCGGCCACGCGAGCTGTGCCCTCGTCGGGGGGGAGCAGCGTGGTGAGCATGAGCACGGTGGTGGACTTGCCGGCTCCGTTGGGACCCAGGAACCCGTAGATCTCGCCCGGGTCGACGTGGAGGTCGATGCCGTCGACTGCGCGCGGGCCCTTCTTGAACTCCTTCACGAGGCCCTCGACCTCGATGCTTGCCGGGCGTTGATCGCTCATGGCGGGCAGGCTAGGCACAATAGTTGAGCTTGTCAACCATTGTCTCTTTCAATTATGCTGTGGGCGTGTGCGCCACGACAAGGGACGATGCCGCGACCGAGGCGTGGAAGCTCCTCCTGGAGCTGTGGTGGTCCGAGCGGCCCCCCCGCTTTCCCGCGGTGGCCGGTGAGTTCGGGCTCTCCCCCATGGCGCTGGGTCTGCTGAAGAGCCTCGAGCCGGGCATCGAGCTGCCTATGAGCACGATGGCCGAGTGGCTGTTCTGCGACGCCTCCAACGTGACGTCGATGGTCGACCGCCTGGAGGCCCGGGGGCTGATCGAGCGCCGCGACTCCCCCAAGGACCGGCGGGTCAAGCTGCTCGCCCTCACCGCCGAGGGCGAAACCCTGCGCGAGCGCGCTCTGGCACGTCTGCACGAGCCGCCCGAGGCGCTCGCCTCACTGTCGATGGCCGACCAGCGCGTGTTGCGCGACACGCTGCGCCGCGCCCTGTCGGCCGAGGGTTAACCTGGGCCGCGTATGGCGGCCGGTGACCAGCCACCCGAGCAGCTCATCCGGCGCTGGCTCGACGAGCACGGCCCGGCCACCGTCGGGATGGGGGCGCTGGCGCAGTCCTGGAGGCTGGAGAGCCTCGAAGGCGCCGACCGGCGGGAGATCGCGGCGGCCCTTCGCGAGGCCGGCGTCGTGGTGGACCCGGCGCTGGAGACCGCGGACGCTGAGGACAAGCTCGCGCTGAGGGTGGCGGACCCGGCGGGCGACGTGGCGGCGGCGGGCGAGGCGTCGCCCGGGCCCGAGTCGCATTCGGTCGGTTCGGCCGCGCATATGGCGGTCAACCCGACCGAGAAAGGTGAGCCCGCAAAAGCTGCACCGAAGATCGAGCTGGAGCCGCCGCCGGGCCTCGAGCCCGATGCTCCCGAGCGCGCCCGGAGAGAACGGTCGGGCCAGCCGGGACCCCCGCGGGAGCTTCCTCTCGCGATGCGCCTCGTTCCCCTAGCTCTCGCGCTGATGGTGCTCGGCTCGCTGGGCCCCTGGGCCAGGGACATCTTCGTGACCGACTACGGGATCGACCGGGCCGGCTACGTGATCCTCGCGATCGCCCTGGCGGCCGGCCTCCTCCTGGCCCTCCACGCGCGGCGCGGCAGACGCTCGCCTCTGCCGCTCGCTGCCGCCCTGCTCGCCACTGCCGCGCTCGTGGTGCTGGCGGCCGACTTCCGGGAGCTGGTTGACGATGGGCTCGTGAGCCCCGCGTGGGGGCTCTACCTCGCCTTCGCCGGGTCGGCGTCCCTCGTGGCACTCTCGATGGCGCTGCTCACCGGACGCCGCTGAGCGAGCTCGATCCCGACGGCCGTCATCGCCCAGCCGTCAAGCCGCAGCGACAGCGGCGACGCCGGCCGTTCGCACGACGCGCCAGGGCCCCTGGTCGGGGCCGTCGAGGGCCATCGTCCAGCGCTCGGTGAAGCTGGTGGCCGCAGTCCGGCTGCCCGACACGACCGCCGCCGTGTCGCGGTTCTCCACGTACCGGACGCCGCCCAGCTCGATGTCGATCGTCATGGTGGCGGGCGAGGTGCCAGCGTCCAGCGCGGCGATGCGGATCGAGCGCACACGCGGACCGCGTACTACCAGACGGGTGCTCTGCCCGGCGTCGCCGGGGTGCAGCAGCTCGGCGACCGCGCTCGGGCTGGCCACGGCCTCGAGCGAGGCGTCCGCGCCGTCGACCGCCTCCGCCCAGGCCTCCACCGCGCGACGCGCCGAGGCTTCGAGCACGTCGGGGGCGAACCGGGGATCGGCCACGCTGAGGTCGAGCGCCGCCGCTCGGGCGTCGCCG
>JACCUE010000182.1 GCA_013812005.1 Thermoleophilaceae bacterium | reverse complement strand
TGTCCTCATTGGCGCTGGAGCGCGAGGCGCTCGCCTCCGACGGCACCGAGAAGGCGCTGTTCGCCACCGCCGACGGCCGACCGCTGGAGACCGTCCTGATGCGCTACCGCGACGGGCGCCGCTCGCTCTGCCTCTCGAGCCAGTCCGGCTGCCCGCTGACCTGCACCTTCTGCGCGACCGGCAAGATGAAGTTCGCCCGCAATCTCACCGCGTCGGAGATCCTCGATCAGGCGCTGCACTTCCGCCGCAAGGAGCCTGTCGACCACGCGGTGTTCATGGGCATGGGTGAGCCGATGCTCAACATCGACTCGGTGCTGGCCGCCTGCGAGCGCCTGCCCGCAGTGGGCATCCACCCCTCCTCCACCACGATCTCGACCGTGGGCTGGATACCGGGGATCGATCGTATGACCGCACACGACGGGCCCACGATCCGCCTGGCGCTATCCCTGCATGCGCCCGACGACGCCCTGCGCTCGGAGATCATGCCGGTGAACGACCGCTACCCGCTGGCAGACGTTCTCGGCGCCTGCCGGCGCTGGCACGAGGTGCGCAAGCGCAAGGTCTACATCGAGTACCTGATGCTGTCCGGCGTCAACGACCGCTACGAGCAGGCAGTGGCGCTCGCCCGCCTGCTGGCGCCCCGCACCGCCTTCAAAGTGAACCTGATCCCCTACAACCCCACGCCCCGGGGGTTGCAAAGGGGGGCGGCGCCCCCCTTTGGGAACTCTGAGTTCGAGGGGTCGAGCCGCGAGGCGATCGCCACATTTCGCGACGCGCTCGAAGAGCGCGGCATGCCGGCCACCGTCAGGCTGACGCGGGGGCGCGATATCGACGCCGCCTGCGGACAGCTCGCAGCGCGCGGCTGACCCGCGGCTGCCCCCACGAGGCGTCGAGCTGGTCGCGGCGCAGCCTCAGCATCGCCAGCGCCTCGGCGGTGCGCCGGAACGGATCGGCAAACGGTCGCGAGCCGTCGAGGGGCAGCGCGGCCACGATCCGTCCGTCGACCTCTGCCACCAGCGCGGACGCGCCGCTGTAGAGGGTGCTGTCGAGCTGCGCAAGGCGGCCGAGGGCGAGGGCATCACCGGTGTCCGCGCGGCGGATGGTCATGTCGGTGTGAATCGTGTTCATCGTGCTGCCTCCGGTGTGGGTGGAGCGGCCACTGCGACCGCTCTCTTGGGCTGCCAGGGCAGGCGGGCCTCGGCCGCCAGCCAGGATCCGCCGAGGATCAGCACCAGGCCCGCGAACGTCGCGGCGGTGAAGGACTCGTCGAGCAGGAAGACCCCGTAGAGAACGGAGAAACCCGGTGCCACGTAGGCCACGAGCGACGAGCGGGTCGGACCCACCTCGGCGATGAGCATGTAGAAGAGAAGGAACGCGATCCCGGTGCCGCCCACGCCGAGGGCGAGGAGCGATCCGAACGTATCCAGGCCCGGCACCTCGGATGGGAACGTGATCGCCGCAAGCGGAGCCATCATCAGAGCGCTGGCCCCCATCGCGCTCGCCACGACGCCGATGGGCGGGGCGTCCGAGAGGTTCCTGCGCAGGTAGAAGGCCCCGAGCGCGTAGCCGAGGCTGGCGAGCACCACCATCAAGCCGCCGATCAGGGCCTCCGACCCCCCGCCGGCGTCGATTCCCAGCAGCAGGACCACGCCGGCGATCCCGAGCGCGACGCCGAATACCGCCGGGCCTTGAGCCCGTGCCTCGCGCTCGAGACGGATCGCGAGCAGGAAGGTGAAGATCGGGGCCGTGGCCACGAGGATGCCGGTCAGCGACGAGGACAGTTCCTGCTCGCCGACCGAGATCAGCAGGAAGGGCGCCGCCACCTGAAGCAGGGCGAGGATGGCCACGGTGCCGGGGCGCCCGCGCAGAGCATCGAGCGCGCCGCTGCGGATCGCAAAGGGCAACAGCACCAGCGAGGCCAGTGCGGTGCGCACGAACACCACCATCGCCGGCGAGACATCCTCCAGCGCCACCTTGATGAACAGGTAGGAGGCCCCCCAGACAGCGGAGAGCGAGAGGAACTGGATCCAGGAGCGACGGGTCATGGCGCGGATCGAGGATGGCATCCGGCGTCCATCAGTTCAAATGACGGTTTGCCATCCATGCGATAAGCTGCGCTAATGCTCGACGTTCGCCGCATGAAGGTCCTCCGTGAGGTCGCCGCCCGCGGATCCTTCTCCGCCGCCGCCGAGTCGCTGTCGTTCACCCAGTCCGCAATCTCACAACAGGTGGCGGCGCTGGAACGTGAGACCGGAGCCACCCTGCTCGAGCGTGGCTCGCGCGGAGTCCGGCTCACCGACGCGGGGCGCGCGCTGGTCTGCCACGCCGACGCGATCCTCGCCCGCCTCGACGACGCCGAGGAGGAGCTGGCGGCCCTCGCCGGCCTACGCGGTGGTCGTCTGCGCCTCGCCTCCTTCCAGAGCGCGGGCGCCACGCTCGTGCCCCGCGCCGTTGCCGCCTTCCAGGGCCGGCACCCCGAGGTCGAGCTGAGCATGGTCGAGGCCGAGCCCGATGACGCCCAGGACCGCCTGCGCTCGGGTGAGATCGACCTGGCACTGGTCTATGACTTCGAGCCCGTGCCCGGCTCGCTGGGCCCTGACCTCGAGCTGTTCGGTCTCATCGACGACCGCTATGAGGCCGTGGTGGCCAAGGACCACCGGCTGGCCCGGCGGCAGCGCCTCGAGATGGCCGACCTCAAGGACGATCCGTGGATCGCCAGTAG
>JACCUE010000181.1 GCA_013812005.1 Thermoleophilaceae bacterium | reverse complement strand
GTGCCGCCCCCCGCACCGGAGCCCGTCCCCGTGCCCATCAACCCGCCGCCGGGCGGCGGCGAGGTCGCGCCCGAACAGTAGGCGCGTGCCGGAGACCGGATCGAGCGCCGTCCCGTGAGGGAGCTCGAGCTGATCACCGCCATTCAGCGAACGCTCGGAGAGCCCGGCGAGCGCGTGGTCCGCTGGGTCGGCGACGACGCCGCGGTGGTGCGCTCACGCGCGCTGGCGGTGACCTCCATCGACACCGTGGTGGATGGCGTGCACTTCAACCTGGAGACTCACAGTCCCGCCGACGTGGGCCACAAGGCGCTGGCTGCCGCTCTCTCCGACCTGGCCGCGATGGGAGCACAGGCCGGGGAGGCCTACGTCTCGCTCGCACTTCCGGGCGACTTCGGTGGCGAGTCCGCGCTCGAGCTGGTCGGGGGCATGACAGACCTGGCCCGCCGGCTCGATACCACGGTGGCCGGGGGCGACGTGGTGCGGGCACCCGCGCTGGTGATCACGGTTGCGGTGACCGGTTGGGCGGATGAGGAGTGGCGGCTGATCGGCCGCGACGGCGCGCGGCCGGGCGACCTGGTGGGGGTGACCGCAACGCTGGGCGCATCGGCCGCCGGGCTGCTGGTCCTGCAGGGCACTGGCCAGGGCGGCCTCGGAGCAGCCGCGCTCGCGGAGCGCCACCGCCGTCCGATCCCCCGCCTGGCCGCCGGATCCGCGCTCGCGGCCGCCGGGGCCACGGCGATGATTGACCTCAGCGACGGGCTGGCCACTGACGCGCGCCACATCGCCGGGCGCAGCGGCGTGAGCATCGAGATCGATGTCGGCGCGCTGCCGCTGGCAGAAGGGGTCGAGGAGGTGGCCAGGGCGGCGAGACGCGACGGCTACGAGCTCGCAGCCACGGGAGGCGAGGACTACGAGCTGCTGTTCACCATCCCCGCCGATCGCTGGAACCAGGCGGAGGCCGCCTGTGACGTCCAGCTGAGCCGGCTAGGTCAGGTCGTGTCCGGCGAAGGCCTGTCGCTCGCCGGTGTCGGGGGGGTCGGGCTGCGCGGCTACGAACACCTCTGACCAGAGGTCGCCGAGCTTCTCGGGCTTGCCGCACCTGGCCAGCATGGCCGCAGCCACCGCCTGGGGATCGACCGAGTACTCGCCGACGTCGAGGCTCTCCTTGATCGCCGAGACCATGTCCCACCTTTCGTCAGCTCGGTCCGCGGGCCCCATGGGCTGATCACCTTATTGGACGAACCGCTGATCTCGGATTGCTCACCTTCAGCGGCGGGGCAACGTCGACTTCGGACCTCCCAGAGACCCTGGGCCGGCGTAGGTGGCAGGCCCCCGGATCGACTGCAGCGCCGGCGCAGCGCCTGGCGGGGGGCGGCGGCGGACCCGCAGGATCGACACCATCGACCCGAGCACACCGGCGAGCACACAGCCGACCAGGGCGCCGGCAAAGCTCACGTGCCCGCCCGTGATCAGCAGGAACCCATACCAGGCGCCGCCAAGCGGGTCGAGATCCAGAGTAGCCAGGTGATAGACCGCAAGCAGAACGGGAAGCAACAGCCCACCGATGACGAGCACGATGCGGACCCGCAGCGGAGGCGGAGGGTCGATCAGCACGCTGAGCGACCACAGGTGCAGCGCCGGGGCCAGAACCAGCGCGGAGAACGGGTTGACCAGCCATAGCGCAAGCGCCACGAGGCTCAGCACGAGTGCGCAGACCACCGCGGCACCTGGAGCCGAAGGGTCCGCGAGCGCCGGCTCGGTGAGGGCGGCGAGGCGCCGCAAGCCCCACCACGAGATCGCTACCACGAGAGCGATCCCCGCAAGCACGGCGACGGCCGGCGGGTCGAGCGGATACAGCGCGGGCGCGACCGGCGCTGCGGGGCTTTCAGGCGTGGCGCCGAGGAGCGCCAGCAGGTGCGCCAGGCCGAGCCCCAGCAGGAACGGCAGCGTCGCCGCGGCTATCCACAGCAGCCACGCCGACACGGCCTCGCGACGGCGCCGGGCGCGCGCGAAGGCGTCGACCGCGGCCACCAGCGCAGGCAGGATCAGGGTGAGGGAGAGGATGGCCAGGACCGATCCCGGCATCACCTGGCTGACCGCCGTCACATAGGTGTTCGGCCCATGGTCGGGCCGCGGCCCCTGGTCCAGGGCCGTCAGCGTGCGCAGCAACGCGCGGCCGGAACGCTCCAAGCTCTCCACATCGACCTGCTCGATGGTCGTGGCGCCGTCGTCTAAAAGCTCGCCGCCGCCGGCGAGGCGTACGGCGTCATAGCCGCGGTCGAGCAGCACCCCCTGCGCTCCGATGCCGATCGGGAAGGCCAGCCGCGCGACCTGTCCCGCCGGGCTCGAGCCTTCGGCGCCGGTGCCCTGCTCCTCGCGCAGCGACTCGGCCAGCGTGCGCTGCAGGCCCAGGCCCACGCGGGTGGTGTCGTTGGACCAGGGCACGATCCGCGCCGGCCTGCCCCCCATCCCAAGGCCCGAGATCACGATCACCCCGTCGACCAGATCCGCGTCGTCGAGCTCGCCGGCGAGGCGTTCGGCGCCCAGCTCGCCGAGGGTGGAGCCGTCCACGGAGGCGAGCACCAGGGTCTTGCGCGAGGGGCGCCCCTCGAACACCCGCGCCACCTCCATCAGCACGGCCGTCGAAGCCGCGGTGCCGGCGGCGTCGGGCACGCCGGTCGCGTCACGTGCGGCCACCACCACGATCTGGCTCCGGGTGGCGCCCGCCCGGCGCCCGACCACGTTCACCAGTTCCTTGCCGTCGCTCTGGAAGGTGTCAGGCTCCTCCTCGACGACGAACCCGTGCCGCTCGAATCGCCTCCGCACGAGGGTCGCCACGGCCCGGTTTCCGGGCGTGCCGGCGCGGCGGTCCTCCGCCTCTCCGACGATGGACCGCATGGTGGTGGCCGCCTGGTCGCCGTCGAACACCACGTCGGCGGCCAGGCCTTGGGGCAGCGCTCGCGGCCGGCTCTCGAGCGAGAACATCACCACGACGATCGCCAGGAGCGCGGGCAGGAATGCCGCCCGGTAGATACGGGGTTCGATCACGCCCTCCCAACCTACAATCTGAGCCAGGCGCCGCTGCGCCTTCCCCCGTGAACTCGCAGGCTCCCCGCATCCTTCTCGTGGACGACGAAAAGTCGCTCCAGACGCTGCTCGCCTATCCGCTACGCAAGGAGGGCTACGAAGTGGTGGCGGCCCTCGACGGCCGTGAAGCCCTCGACCGGCTGCGCGAGACCACGTTCGACCTGATCGTGCTCGACCTGATGCTGCCCAAGGTGGACGGCTTCGAGGTGTGCCGGCAGGTGCGTGCCCGCAGCTCGGTGCCGATCATCATGCTCACCGCGAGGGCGGAGGAGATTGACAAGGTGCTCGGCCTCGAGCTCGGCGCCGACGACTACATCACCAAGCCGTTCTCGATGCGCGAGTTCCGCAGCCGGGTGAAGGCCGTGATGCGCCGGGCGAGCCTCTCCCGGGCCGAGGATCCCGGCGAGGAGCCGCTGGTGGACGGCAACCTGCGGATCGACTTCGAGAAGCGGCAGGTGACCCTCTCGGGCGAGCCGGCGCGGCTTACCTACGTCGAGTTCGAGATCCTCGCCGCCCTGGCGCGCCATCCGGGCCGCGTCTACAACCGCATGGTTTTGCTCGAGCGCGTATGGGGCGATGCCTCCTACCGGGATCCGCGGACGGTCGACGTGCACATCCGCCACCTGCGGGAGAAGCTCGAGCAAGACCCGGGCTACCCGGAGCTGATCGTCACCGTGCGCGGCGTCGGGTATCGCTTCAGGGATCGCTGAGCGTGCGTTTCGGAGCCCTTCACTCACTGCGCAACAAGCTGGCGCTGGTCTTCCTCGGCATCCTCGCGGCGGCCTTCTCGGTCCTCTACCTCTTCGTGGTGCCACAGCTCGAGTCCAACCTGCAGCAGCGCAAGCTCGCCGACCTGGAGCGCCTGGCCACCAACTCGCGCTCGACGCTCGAGTCGCTGACTGGCCGCCGCGACGTGACAGCCGACGAGCTGAACGCAGGGGTGCGCGCCATCGCCGACGCGGCAGGGGCGCGGCTCACGCTGCTCGGCGTCCAGCAGTCCGACCGCGCGGGCGACCCGAGCGCGGAGGAGATCCGCTTCTACGTGGTGTCCGACTCCCGGGACGAGCTTCAGGTGCCGCGCAACGACTCGGTTGCCGCTCGTGCAGCGCTCACCCGGAAGCCGGTCCCGGGGCGCGGGACCTTCGGGGGTGAGCAGCTGGTGGAGCTGGCGCAGCCGATCTCCTATCGCGGCCGCATCGCCCGCGTGGCGCTCTACTCGCAGAGCCTCGATGACGCCACGCAGACCGTGACCTTCGTCCGCGACCGCCTCCTGGCCGCCGCTGGGGTCGCCCTCCTGCTCGCCCTCGTGGGCGGATACCTCGTGGCCCAGGCGCTTTCGCGACGGGTCAGGCGGCTGGAGCAGGGAGCACAGGAGGTGGCGGCAGGACGCTTCATCGAGCCCCTGCCGGTGGACTCCCAGGACGAGCTGGGTCAGCTCACGCGCACGTTCAACGAGATGCAGCGCCAGCTGCGCAGGGTGGACATCGCGCGCAAGGAGTTCGTGGCGACCGCCTCCCACGAGCTGCGCACCCCGATCTTCTCCCTCGGAGGCTTCGTCGAGCTGCTGCAAGACGAAGACCTCGACGAGGAGACCCGCCGCGAGTTCCTGGACACGATGGCCGAGCAGGTGGAGCGCCTCCAGAAGCTGGCTGTGGATCTGCTCGACCTCTCGCGCCTGGACGCCGGGTCCGTTGCCCTGGAGTGCGAACCGGTGGACCTGGGCGCGCTGGCCCGGACCATCGCCGGGGAGTTCCGTCCCGCCGTGGCGCGCCACGACACCGAGCTGGAGCTGCATCTGCCGTCCCGGATCCAGGCGCTCTGCGACCGTGAAAGGGTGGCTCAGATCATGCGTATCCTGCTCGACAACGCCCTCCGTCACACTCCTGAAGGAACTCACGTGACCGTATCCGCCGAACGACAAAACGGGGCCGCCGCGTTCACGGTGGCCGACGAGGGACCGGGGCTGCCGGACGAGCAGCAGGTCTTCGATCGCTTCTACACGGGCGACGCCACCCGCGGAGCCGGCCTCGGCCTGGCTATCGCGCGGGAGCTGGCGGAGCGGATGGACGGCTCGATCGCGGCCGCCGGGGGCGCCGCGGGGGCGAGCTTCACGCTGCGGCTGCCGACGCAGCCGGGCGGAGCGCGGCGCACCACGGCCTCCTCCCAGGGCCGGTCGGCCTCCTGATGCGCAGCCTCCTCGAGCGCAACCGCCGCGGCACAGCGACGGCAGCGGTCCTGGCCGTGCTGGTCCTCGGCCTCCCGGGGTGCAGCGATGACGAGGAGAAGGGGGGCGACGCGGGCCCCGGCGCGCCAGCCGCGGCGCAGAACGACACCAAGAAGGAGGTGCGCACCACCCGCGTAGAGGTGGTGGAGGGCCTTGGCGCCAAGCGCGGCCTCAACGCCTCCGCGTTGTACGACCGCCTCTCCCCGGGGGTCGTCACGATCCTGTCTGTCTTCGACGGCGGCGCCTCGCTGCTCGGCGAAGAGGGCGGAGAGGGTGGTCAGGGGTCGGGGTTCGTGCTCGACGGCGAGGGCTACATCGCCACGAACGCCCACGTGGTGACGACGGGCGATGCGCCTGACGCCGAGCGCGCCGAGGAGGTCTACGTCGAGTTCTCGGATGGCAACCGCGTGCCCGCCGAGATCATCGGCGACGACCCGAACTCGGACATCGCCCTGATCAAGGTCAACCCCGCAGGCCTCGACCTCACACCCCTCGAGCTGGGCCGGTCGGACGACCTCCGCGTGGGTGAGCCCGTGGCCGCGATCGGCAGCCCCTTCGGCGAGCGTCAGTCTCTCTCGATCGGGGTGATCTCAGCGCTCGACCGCAACATCGAGTCCCTCACCGCCTTCGCGATCGGCAACGCGATCCAGACCGACGCCGCGATCAATCCCGGCAACTCCGGCGGACCGCTGCTCAGCGCGCAGGGGCAGGTGCTGGGCATCAACTCGCAAATCAAGTCGACGGGCGGCGGCGGCGAGGGCGTCGGCTTCGCGGTTCCCGTCGACACGGTGCGCCGCTCGCTGCGTGAGCTGCGCGAGGACGGCAGCGTCGACTATGGCTACCTGGGCGTGACCTCTCAATCGCTCTATCCCCAGCTGGCCGAGCGGCTCGGCCTCTCGGGCCCCGCCGGCGCGCTCGTGGTGGAGGTCGTGCCTGGCAGCCCCGCGGACGATGCCGGCATCGAGGCCGGCCGGCGGAAGATCGAGTTCCAGGGTCAGGTGGACATCCCCGCCGGGGGGGACGTGATCCTGGGCGTCGACGGCCGCAAGCTCAGCCTCAGAGACGACCTCGCCGACCTGATCAGCGCGAGGAGCACGGGTGACGAAGTCAAGCTCGACGTCGTGCGCGGAGACGAGCGCCGCACCGTGAAGGTCGAGCTCGGCGAGCGCCCCGAACGCGCCCCCGCGCAGCCGTAGTCCGCATCCGTCGGCTCAATGGGTAAGTTCTCGCCCGTGAAGGAATACCCAAGCCGCGATGTCTCGCTCACGATTCCGGCCCAGGCCGGCTACCTCGTGCTTGCGAGGCTCGCCCTATCGGCGGTCTGCCGTCTCACTCCTCTCGAGGCGGTGGAGGTGGCCGACCTCAAGCTTGCCGTCACCGAGGCGGCCAACGAGTTCGTGAGCGAGAGCGAGCTGACCGACGCCACGATCGACTTCGACTTCCGGCTCGCCAACGAGCGTCTCGTGCTCGAGCTCTCCGGCGCGAGGACACCCGACACGGAGTCCGAGCTCGAGCTCAGCCGGGCGATCATCGAGGCCACCGTCGACGACTCCGAGTTCACGCCGGACCGCACGCTCTTGGTCAAGCGCCTCCAATGACCGCCCCGAGGAGGTCCTGATGCTGCAGCCGATCGCGGTGGGCCACAAGAGCCTGGCCGACTACACGCACGTCGCGGGCAAGCCGCTCGTGGAGGAGATCCGCCAGCTCGCCGCCGAGCTGGAGGGCCTGAAGGTGCTGCACCTCTCCGCCACCGCGTTCGGGGGCGGGGTCTCGGAGATCCTCTACACGCTCGTTCCGCTGATGCGCGACGTCGGAATCGAGGCGGAATGGCAGGTGATGCTCGGCCGCGAGGAGTTCTACAACGTGACCAAGCTGATGCACAACGCGCTGCAGGGCAACCCGCAGGGCCTCACCCCCGAGCAGTGGCAGGTGTTCGCCAAGTACAACGAGCTGAACGCGCTCGAGCTCTCCGAGGGCTGGGACGTGATCATCATCCACGACCCTCAGCCGGCGGCGATCCTCCAGCACGTGCCCGAGAAGGGCAAGCGCTGGATCTGGCGCTGCCACATCGACCTCTCCACGCCCAACCCGACGGTGATCGACCGGATGGTTCCGCTCATACGCTCCTACGACGGCGCGGTGTTCCACCTGCCCGACTACGTGCCGGACGGCCTAGACGGCACCCCGATCCACATCTGCCCCCCGGCGATCGACCCGCTCTCGCCCAAGAACATGGCGTTCTCGCCCGAGGACGCCGCCTACGTGTGCGATCAGTTCGGTCTCGACGTGGATCGCCCGCTCATGTGCCAGGTCTCGCGCTTCGATCCATGGAAGGACCCGATGGGGGTGATCGACGCCTACCGGGCGGTCAAGGAGAAGATCCCGAACGTGCAGTTGGCCCTGATCGGCTCCATGGCCACCGACGATCCCGAGGGCTGGGAGTTCTTCAATCAGACCGTGGCGCATGCCGACGGGGACCCCGACGTGCACATCCTCAACAACCTCAACAGCGTCGGCGCGATCGAGGTCAACGCCTTCCAGTCGCAGGCCGACGTGGTGATCCAGAAGAGCACCCGCGAGGGCTTCGGCCTCACGGTGTCCGAGGCGCTGTGGAAGGCGCGCCCCTTCATCGGGGGTAACGTGGGCGGCATCCCCCTCCAGGTCGAGGACGGTGAGAGCGGCTACCTCGTGGGGTCCGCCCAGGAGTGCGCCGACCGCTCGATCGCGATCTTGGAAGATCCAGATCTGGGCAAGCGACTCGGGCGAGCGGGCAAGGAGCACGTGCGCAGGCACTTCCTCACACCGCGGCTGCTGCGCGACTGGCTTCGCATCTTCGCCACGGGACGATGAGCTCGGCGGGAGAAGCCCCGGATCCCGAGCTCGTTCTCGTCTCCAACCGCGGGCCGGCCACCTTCGTCCGCGGGGAGGACGGCAAGCTCGTGCCGAGCCGGGGTGGTGGCGGCCTCGTGACCGCGCTCACCGGCCTCGCGCACCACCGCGACGCCCT
>JACCUE010000214.1 GCA_013812005.1 Thermoleophilaceae bacterium | reverse complement strand
GACGGCGCCTTCGTCCCCGCCCTCTCCATGGGCCCGCAGATGGTCTCGGCCCTGGACGAGCAGGTACACGGCGCCGGCGGATGGCTCGACGTGCACCTGATGATCGAGCGCCCCGAGCGTCATGTGGAGGCCTTCGCCGCAGCCGGCGCCGACTCGATCTCCGTGCACGTGGAGGCCACGCCGCACGTCCACTTTGCGTTGAAGGCCGTGCGGGACGCCGACTGCAAGGCGGGGCTGGCTCTCAACCCGGGCACCACCGCCACGGCGATCGACTCTCTCATCGGCGCCTTCGACCTGCTGCTGTGCATGACCGTCAATCCCGGCTGGGGCGGCCAGCCCTACATCGCGGGGTCAGAAGCCAGGATCGAAGACCTGCGGAGGCGGATCGGACCCGATGTACCGCTCGAGGTCGACGGCGGCATCGACGTGTCCACCGCCGGGCCCGCGGCCGAGGCGGGGGCCACCTTGTTCGTGGCGGGCTCGTCGATCTACGGCGCGCCTGACGCCGCCGGGGCCTACCGGGAGATCGCGGCGGCCGCCGGCGCCTGACCGGCGCGCGCTCTCCCTAACGCTTGCGTTTGCGCTTGCGCTTCTGAGACGTCGGGCTACCCGGCGGATGAGGCTCGTCGCGGTTGGCGGCCCCTGCCGGCGCTTCGGCCTGCTCGAGCCGGCGATCAGCAGCCGAAGGCCAGGGCGTGGCCTCTCCGGTCTCCCAGGCAGGGCCGCGGCCGCCGGGCCACTTGCCGAGGAACAAGGCCCCTAAGGCGGTCACCCAGAAGAGCTGCACGAAGCTGGCGCTGATGACCGGGACGAGCGACGAAAGGACGGGAAGCGCGCCCACGACCACCCCCATCACCCCCATGAACCTGCTCTCGATGCCGGCGCGCATCGCGTTGACGTTCAGAAGGACGAGTGCGAAGCCGAGCGAGAGGGCGCCGGACAATCCGACCGCGACGGACAGCGCCCCTTGGTCGCGGAGCGCTTCCTCGGCTCGCCCTTCATCCTGAGAACCGGAAGCGATGAACTGCTCGGCGTTGTCGATCCGCTCGAACTGCGACAGAACTATGGCGAGGGCGTAGATGAGTGGCCCGGCCACCGCCAGATACAGTGCGACCGTAGGTAGCTCCGGCCTGCGGGCCTTGACCACTCCATAGAGATAGACCAGAGCGAGCGGCAGCAACGCCGCTCCGATCGCCGGAATGACCGACGATATGACAAACACTCCCGACTCCGACACGAGAGCCTCGGCGAAGCCCTTCGAGTCTCCGGGCTCCGGCCGCGATTCGAGCGCGGTGGCAGCGTAGAAGTTCCCGGCAACGGTGAGGATCGCGGATCCGAAGGCCGCGAACGCGGCGGGCTTTGCCCACCGGGTCTCCCATTCGAGCTGTTCCGACGGTTCCGTCACGGAGCTAGGAACGCTGGTTCGCGCCGCCCTGCCCCGGAGCAGGCGGGGCCGGCTGAGGCGAGCCGCCGCGCGTACGAGGCGGGTAGTACTCGTGATCCTCGGGCTCCACCAGGCGGGAGATGCGCTCGCCCACGGCCAGCAGCAGGGTGAGTCCCGGGGCGGCCAGACGGATCAGGTCCTCCACCCGCTCGCGGCGCCGAACCTGGTCGGGGGTGAGGGGCGCCATCGCCCCCGAGGGTACAGTCCACCGGCTCCCGGGGCGGCTGGGATCGCTAGGTTGGTCGCCGATGCGACGAGCTCTCAGCGCAGCGGTGCTCGCCGCGACTCTCATAGCCCTGCCTGCCGTGGCCCCGGCGCGGGCGGGCCCCACGCAGGAGACCATCATCCAGGACGATCCGCTCCTGCTGAGCGCGGAGACCCAGGAGGAGGTCGACGATGCCTTCTCGTCCTTCAAGGAGATCGGGATCGACCGCGTCCGTGTGTCGCTGTTCTGGGACCACGTGGCCCCCGAGAGGCTGAGCCAGGTCAAGCCCGCGTTCTCCGAGCAGGGGCCGTCGTCACCCGCGGCGTATCCCGCGGGAAGCTGGGCCCGCTACGACCGGATCGTGCTGGCCGCGCAGAAGACCGGCGTCGGGCTGCTGTTCTCGGTCACGGGCCCCGGGCCGGCGTGGGCCACGCCGGGGCGCAAATGCGCCAAGGCCGGCCCCTTTCTTGGCTGCCAGGAGGGCGTGTTCCGGCCCGACCCGGACGAGTTCCGCGACTTCGTCACCGCCGCGGGCACGCGTTACTCGGGCTCCTACCCGCTCGCGCTCCCGCCGGACCGCGACCCGGACCCGGACCCGGACCCCGATGACAGCGGCAAGCTCGGCCTACCGGGCATCGACGACCTGGGTCGGCCACCTCCGCCGAAGCAGCCGGTGAAGCAGCCGCTGATCCTGCCGCGCGTGGACCACTGGTCGATCTGGAACGAGCCCAACTTCCCGGCCTGGCTCCTGCCCATCTGGCGAGCGAACAAGCCGAAGACGGCCGCGAGAATGGTGCCCGCCGCGCCCGCTCACTACCGGCGGCTAGTCGATTCCGCGTATCTCGGCCTCGACGCCACGGGGCACGGTGAGGACACCATCCTCATCGGCGAGACCGCTCCGCGCGGGGTCAAGAACCCGAAGCAGCTCGGCAAGGCGATGATGCCCGCGGAGTTCGCACGCGAGCTGTTCTGCCTCGAGGGCTCGTATCGGCCCTATACGGGGAAGGCGGCGCGCCTGCGCGGATGTCCGGTCACCGGCGCCGAGCGCGCGCGCTTCACATCCGATCACGCCGGGCTGTTTCGCGCACAGGGTTGGGCGCACCACCCCTACAGCCTGGACTCGGGCACCTGGCGGGTGCCCACCTGGCGCCATCCGCTTCGTGACAACGTGTCGATCGGGAGCCTCGACCGCCTGACGCGCACCCTGGACCGCTCCACCAGGGCGTGGACTCGGTCGAGCCCGCGCAAGGCGATCTGGATGACCGAGTACGGCTACCAGACCACGCCACCCGATCCGACCGCCGGGGTCAGCCCCGGGCGCCAGGGCCGCCTGGGCGCCTGGGGCGAGTCCCTCGCCTACCGCAACCCGCGGGTGGCCTCGTTCGCCCAGTTCCTGCTCTTCGACGACAAGCCGCTGGCCGGCCTGCCCGAGTCCGACCCGAGGCGCTGGGTCACCTGGCAGTCCGGCCTGCTCACGGCCGAAGGACAGTCCAAGCCCCACTTCGACGACTTCCGCCTCCCGTTGCACGTGGCCTCGCGCGGGCGCATGGCCAGGGTGTTCGGCATCTTCCGGCCCGCGGTGACCGACAC
>JACCUE010000165.1 GCA_013812005.1 Thermoleophilaceae bacterium | reverse complement strand
GCGGCGGAGCTCGTGATCGAGGACCGAGCGCAGCGATCACGACCGGGCGAGGCCCGTGCCGGTCGTTGACGCCAGCGTCGTCGTGGACTGGGTCGCTCCGGACGCCGACGCCGAGCTTCCGGCGCTGACCGCTCTGGAGCGGCTCGCGGCCGACGACGCCGAGCTGCTGGCACCACGTCTCTTGATGGAGGAGGTCGCAAACGCCCTGCTCACCGGCGTTCGTCGCGAACGCTGGAGCGGCGCGGACGCCGATAAGGCGCGCGGCCTGCTGCGCGAGCTGCCCGTGCGCCTGATTGACGAGCCGCGTGACCTGGACCGCGCCTGGGATCTCGCCCGCCGCTACGACAACCATCCAGTCTACGACCTGGTCTACGTCGCGGTGGCCGAACGGCAACGCACGCAGCTCATCACCGCAGACTCGACCCTGCGGCGGAGACTGAGCGATTTCGACTGGCTGGTCGCTCCCGAGCAGATCCTCCGCTGACTGGACCCTGGCATGGCCACTCGGCCGTGGCCGAGCGCGTCGCGGAGGCGGTGCTCAGCCCCCGCAACGCGCTGGCCTGAGAGCTACAGGGCGCCGTCCTCGAACGGGCCCCAGATCGCGAACGTCATCCCGGGCTCAACCGCGGGCCGACCCGGTCCGCGCGTGTCGCCCTGGATGTTGACGAACATGGTCTCGCCGTCGGGGCTGAACGTCGCCCCGGCGAACTCGCGGTCGTTCTTGATGTTCTTGACGAAGTCGAAGATCTGCCCGCGCTGGGTCAGCCCTCGCACGAACTGGTCATCGTCGCCATCCTCGCAGAGCACGATCCCGCCGCTCGGGCTAACCGCGACGTTGTCGGGGGCATCGAGCATGTCGGCGCTGCGCGACTCGAACAGCAGGATCAGCTGACCGCCGGACTTGCCGCGCGGGCGGTACTGCCAGATCTGCCCGAGCTCCGCGTCGCCTCCGTCGGTGGCGCTGAAGAAGATGCTGCCGTCGCCGTACCAGCAGCCCTCCAGGCGGCTGAAGATCGCGCCGCCCTTCGCCTCGCCCTGCTTGAAGACGGCGAGCGGATCGGTCTCGGCTGCCGCGGGGTCGGGATCATCGATGTCCACCCACCGCACGGGCAGCGGCTTGCCGACTCGCTGGCCAGTGCGCGTGTCGTAGTTGTCCCGGTTGCCCTTGAGCGCCAGCATCTGCAGCTTCCCACCGGCTGCCAGGTTCCCCGTGCTGGTGGGGATGAAGCGGTAGAAGCCAGACGTGCCCCGGTCCTCGGTCTCGTAGTAGATCCCGGTCCCGGGGTCGACGGCGATCGCCTCGTGCACGAAGCGGCCCATCGCCTTCAGCGGGACCGCCTTGACCTCGTCCTCGGCGCTCGCGGGGACCTCGAAGTTGTAGCCGTGATCCTTGGCGAACCCCTGGGTCTCGCCGGCCGTGGTCTCCTCGCATGTGATCCAAGAGCCCTGCGGCGTGGGGCCGCCGGCGCAGTTGACGATCGTGCCGTTGAGGCTGATGAAGTCCTTGACCAGATCGCGGTCACCGTCGGGCTTGACCTCGAGTGACGTGGTCGAGCCGCCACCGCGCGCGTCGTAGGCGGTCGCGGGGTTGCCCTTGACCCTGGAGTTCACGGCCGTGTCGCGGTCCTCGTGGTTGCGGATCAGGCGCACGTTGCCGTTGGGCAGGGCGAAGGCCCCCATGCCGTCGTGGGCCTTGGGGGTCGGGTTGCCGTCGGACATCGTGCTGCCCTCCACGCCGAACATCACGTAGGTGAAGCCCGCGGGCAGCGCCAGCTCGGGGCCCGCGGGGCTCAGCGGCCCGTAGCCGCCGTCACCGCGCTTGGCGCGGCCACGGTTCCCGGGGGCTGCGACGGCGTTGCGGGCCATGAGCGCCTCGACGGCGGACGCGCTGGCGGCTGCGCCGCCTGCGGCTACGGCTCCACGGCCGAGGAAGGTACGGCGGGAAATGGTGCTCATCGGGAGAAGACCTCTCGTCGGGTTTCAGGGTACGACCAACGAGGTTTCTATAGGGCACCGTTCGGGTGATGTGACCATCGCGTGATCATCGCCGGGGCGTGTCACCTGATGAGCTCTCGAAAGGAAACGACCCGCCTATTGGCGGGCCGCTTCCCGAGGGAGGAGTGCTGCATATGCGATCGGTTAGAGGAAGTCTTGTACCGCCTGAAGCGCGCTGTAGCGCGTGGTTGCGGGGGTGGTCAGCAGGGCCGGCCCGGCGAGACCCCCGGGCACCGAGATG
>JACCUE010000127.1 GCA_013812005.1 Thermoleophilaceae bacterium | reverse complement strand
GCCCCCGCCCGCCTTGCTGGGTGCTCTCGATCCCTCACTCATATCTCCCCCGCGCAGTCTCGCACGGGTGGCGCGCAAGGGCGCCGGCCCGCACCCCGACGACGGCGGCCCGGTCAGGTAGGTGCCGGCCGCCCCCGGGCAACGGGCAGCTTCTCCGGCCACGTGTCCGAGGGTGCCGTCGAGCTGGGTACCCCAACCGGGCGCCGAGCACGAGCCCTACCCGCCACCCACTACCTCTTCTTCTTCTTTTCCTTGCGAGGCTTCGCCGGATTGTCCTTACGCTCCTTCTGGGTCATCTTGCGGATCACCAGCGACCCCTCGTCGACCTGCTCCTGCACCTGCTTGAGCTTCTCCTCACGCCGCTTATCCTGCTGCTCGCGGACCGTCCTCGCCATCTGGCTTGCCTTTCACCGTGTGAATGCCGATGCAAGCCTAACCGCACGCCCGGCGGGGGACCGCAAACGCCCCGAGGAGACCGCGAACGCCCTCACGACTCGTCGCTCTCGGGATTCTCGTACACCCGCTTCTCCCATGGCGGGCTGATGCCGTCGTCCAGCCGCCGGTAGGCACTGCGGTCGATGGTCTCCAGGGGCACGAGCACGAAGCCCTCCGCGGTGCTGGTGCGCTCACGCAGATCGAGCCCCGGAAGCCGGGCCTCGTAGCGGTAGGTGGGCGGGCCCCGAAGAGCACGGCCGGCGAGCCCGCCTCCGATCGGCAGACGGGCATCGCCGGATCGCGGCACCGTCTCGCGGTCGAGAGGGATGTGGCCGGCGTGGCTGCCCCGCGACACCCTCGTCCAGCCCGTGCGCGGTCCCCAGAGGTCGTGGCACGAACTCTGCTTGCACCACTGGTAGTGGCCGTGCGAGGTGCTGCGCACGTGCGCCTGGCCGGAGCGGTCGAGGCGCACGTGGTAGCCCTCCCAGTCGTCGCGATGGTAGCCCGGGTACCCGCCGAACCCAAGTCGCCTCGGCCCGAGATCCCACAGCTCATCGGAGCGGGCCACGGTCGAGTTCGAGTCGGGGTAGTAGAACCAGTACTGCAGGTAGATACTCCCGTCGCGACGCATCACCCGCGTGAACACGGTGGCCGGCAGCCCGGCCTCGCTGCGGTGCACATCGAGGTCTCGGTCGTCGGGCGCGGCTGCGCAGGCGGCCTCGCGGCACGAGCGGAAGTCCACGGGGATCGAGCGCTCACCGGGCTCGTAGACCACGTCGGGGGCGTAAGTGCGCAAGAGCTCGGCGTCCTCCTCCCCGTAGGCGCGCGCGAGGCTCGCCTCGCCGGTGTTGCAGTGGCCCCGAATGGCACAGAAGATCCGATGGCTCAGAAAGCCGCCGAAGGACCGGCCGTCGATTACGGGCACTGCGGTGACGAGCGTGCCCAGCACGAGGGACGCGAGCAGCACGAGGCCCACCCACTCGATGGTCGCCTGGCCGCGCTCGCACCGCATGGGGTGAGCCTGCCGGGCCGCGGCTTGCCCGTGGGTTACCGATGTGACGGATCAGTCACGGTCCAGCGCCGTCTTCGCGCGCGTCACGCCGCCGACCGGGTAAAACTGGAGGCATGGCCGAACCACCCGGCAAGCGGGCACGCATGGTCGGGCTCAACCACCTGGCGCTCGAGGTGGGCGATCTCGAGGAGGCGCTCGCCTTCTACGGCAGCGTGTTCGAGATCGCGCTGCGCGGACGGGTCCCGGGAATGGCCTTCCTCGACATCGGCGACCAGTTCATCGCTCTTGCCGAGGGCAGGAGCCAGCCGCCCGACGGCAAGCGCCATTTCGGCCTCGTGGTCGACTCGCTCGACACCGCCCGCCGCGCCCTGGAGACCGCGGGCGCGGAGATTCTCGCGGGGCGGGGCCTCGACTTCCGCGATCCGTGGGGCAACCACGTGCAGCTCGTCGAGTACCGCGACATCCAGTTCGCAAAGACGCCGCCGGTGCTGGAGGCCATGGGCCTCGGCGACCTCGAGAAGTCCGAGTCCACGCTCGCCGAGCTGCGCGAGAAGGGGATCTAGTCTGGATGGGGATGGAGACCTCCAGCACAACTGCCGTCTTCGACGTCTCCGAAGCCGACTTCGAGACCCGCGTGATCGAGCGCTCGCGCGAGCTGCCTGTGATCGTGGACTTCTGGGCCGAGTGGTGCGGGCCCTGCCGCGCGCTGGGTCCGGTACTCGAGGGCGCGGTGGCCGCCCGGGCGGGCAAGGTCGAGCTGGCGAAGCTCGACGTGGACGCCAACGGGTCGCTGGCCGCGCGCTACCGCGTGCAGGGCATCCCCGCGGTGAAGGCGTTTCGCAACGGAGAGGTGGCCGCCGAGTTCACCGGCGCCGCGCCGCCCACCCGGGTGGAGAGCTTCCTCGACGCCCTGGTGCCCTCGGAGGCCGAGGAACTCGCCGCGCGAGCGGTGACCGGGGGCGACGAGGACGCGCTGCGCCAAGCGCTCGAGCTCAATCCGGGCCAGGCCGATGTCGCCAACGCGCTGGCGCGGGCGCTCCTGCGCCGCGGCGAGGCGGCCGAGGCGCTGGAGGTGGCCGAGCCGGTGGCCGTCAAGGACTTCGTGGCGGCCGGGCTGGCGGCCCGGGCCACGCTGGAGCTGGACCAAGACGCCCCGAGGGGGGCCTTCTCCGCGTGGGACGAAGGAGATCCCGGCCGCGCGCTCGAGGCGCTGCAGGACGAGGTGGCGACCGCCTCGGACCCCGCCCGCCGCGACCTGCTGCGCAGGGTCATGGTCGGGATCTTCACCGAGCTCGGGGTGGACCACGCGCTGGCCCGCGAGCACCGCCGGCGGCTGGCGAGCGCGCTGGCCTGAGCTTCGGGGCGGTTCAGCTCCCGAAGCTTTCCGGATGCGGGCCCACCCGACCGTCGCCCGAGCCGAGCCCGGCGATCCGGTCGGTCTCCTCGGACGACAGCTCGAAGTCGAACACCTCGATGTTCTCCCGGATGCGCTCGGGCGTGACGGACTTGGGGATCACGACGTTCCCGGTCTCGACGTGCCAGCGAAGGATCACCTGGGCCGGCGTGCGCCCGTGCGCCTCGGCGATCTCGGCCACGGTCCGATCGTCGAGCAGCTCGCCCTGCGCCAGCGGGCTCCAGGCCTCGGTGAGGATGCCGTGCTCGGAGTGAAACTCGCGCAGCTCGCGCTGATGGAGGCGCGGGTGCAGCTCGATCTGGTTCACCGCCGGAGCGACCTCGGTCTCGTCGAGCAGGCGCTGGAGATGGGCAACCTCGAAGTTGGACACGCCGATCGCGAGCGCCCGGCCGTCGGCATGGATCTCCTGCAGCGCCTGCCATGTCTCCACGTACAGGTCCTGTGAGGGCACGGGCCAGTGGATGAGATAGAGGTCCACGTACTCGAGGCCGAGGCGCCCGAGGCCGGCGTCGAACGCGCGCAGCGCGCTCTGGCGGCCGTGATCCTTGTTCCAGAGCTTCGTGGTCACGAACAGCTCCTCGCGGGAGAGATCGGAGTCGACCACCGCTCGGCCCACGCCCTCCTCGTTGCCGTATGCGGCCGCGGTGTCGATGCTGCG
>JACCUE010000209.1 GCA_013812005.1 Thermoleophilaceae bacterium | reverse complement strand
GACTTGCCGGTGTTGGTGTACCCGGCGAGGGCGACGGTTGGCAGGGCGGCCCGCTCGCGCTCGCGGCGCATGATCGACCGCGTGCCCTTCGTGTGCTCGAGCCGGCGCTTGAGCGCGGCGATGCGGTCTCGCGCCAGGCGGCGGTCGGTTTCGATCTGCGTCTCGCCGGGGCCCCTGGTGGCCACGCCGCCGCCCGTCGCGCCACCCAGGCGCTCGAGGTGCGTCCACAGCCCGCGCATGCGCGCGAGGTTGTACTGCAGCTGTGCCAGCTCCACCTGCAGGTTGCCCTCGGCGGATCCCACGTGGCTGGCGAAGATGTCGAGGATCAGGGCGGTGCGGTCGATCACCGGCACGCCGACGGCCTCCTCGAGGTTGCGCTCCTGGCGGGGGAGCAGCTCGTCGTCGGAGACCACCAGGTTGGCGTCGCACTCGGCGATCGCGCGCTTGAGCTCTGAGAGCTTGCCCTTGCCGAAGTAGCGATCCGGATCGGGCTGAGGGCGCTTCTGGGACATCTGCCCCGCCACGGCGACGCCCGCCGTGCGCAGCAGCTCCGCGAGCTCGCCGAGGTCGGGCTCGTCGGGTCCGGCCACGATCATCATCGCGCGCTGGCGGGCGCGCGGGTTGCGGATCTCCTGTCGGTTTGCCATCCCCACCGAAGTCTAGGCGGGCGCGTCGTTAGGCGAGGAGCGCAGCCGGAACGTTGTTCCGGCGAGCACCGCAGCTTCCCCTACTCCGATGAGTGCTCCCTCGCGCGCTCACGAACGTGGGCCTTCTCGTCGAGGGTCATCGCGCCGGGGTGGCCGTCGCCCGGCCAGGGCGCCAGGAAGAGCAGAAACCGGGCGTCGGTCTTGGCACGCACCTCGTGAACCTCCCCGGGCTCGAACTCGACCATCAGGCCGGGGCCGCCCCCGGCACTCTCCCCATCGGCTTCGAGCTCGATCTCTCCGTCCACGACGACGACCCAGGCTCGCTCGTGTACCTCGTGCTCCTGCATCCGCTCGCCGGCGGGCAGGTTGAGGGCGATCACGCGCGCGGCGTCGGTCGTGGAGACGATGTGCGGCTTGTGGGGCACGACGTCGAGGCCGGAGATGTCCCATGTCTTCATGGTTCGCCAGACTACCCGGACGAGAGGCTGGTACGCATCCGCTCCACGGCCTCGCTCAGGCGTTCGTCCTCCACCGTGAGGGAGATGCGGAAGAAGCCCTCGCCGTTGGGCCCGTAGGAGCTCCCCGGCGAGACCACGACGCCCGACTCCTCGAGCACGAGCTCGCAGTAGGAGGCCGACGTGTGGCCCCCGGGAACAGGCGCCCACACGTAGATGGTGGCCTTGGGCGTGCCCACGTTCACGCCGATCTCGCGCAGGGCCCCCACCACAAGGTCGCGGCGGCGCTGGTAGATCGCGCTCATCCGCTTCGGCTCCGCGTCGCCACGGTCGAGCGCGGCCGCCGCCGCCATCTGCACGGGCTCGAACATTCCCGAGTCGATGTTGGTCTTGAGCTTCCAGTAGGCCGCGACGGCATCGGAGTTGCCCACGATCGCGGCCGTGCGCCAGCCGGTCATGTTGTAGCCCTTGGAGAGCGAGAACACCTCCACCCCCACGTCCTTGGCCCCCGGGGTCTCCAGGAAGCTGGGCGCCACGTAGCCGTCAAAGGTGGTCTCGGTGTAGGAGGCGTCATGCACCACGAGGATGTCGTGCTCGCGGGCGAAGTCCACGGCGCGCTGGAACAGCCCCTCGGGCGCCACCGCGCCGGTCGGGTTGTTGGGATAGTTGAGATACATCAGCCGGGCGCGCTCGCGCGTCTGGGCGGGGATTGCGTCGAGGTCGGGGGCAAAGCCGCGCTCGGGCAGCAGGGGCATCAGCTCGCACTCGGCTCCTGCCAGCAGCGGTCCTCCCGTGTAGACGGGATAGCCGGGATCCGCGGCCAGCGCCACCGTGCCCGGATCCAGAAAGGCCAGGTTGAGGTTGAAGATGCACTCCTTGGCGCCCAGCGCCGGCACGATCTCGGTCTCAGGGTCGAGTGAGACCCCGAAGCGCCGGTCATAGAAGCGCGCGAAGGCCTCGCGCAGCTCGGGGCGCCCCCGGTTGGACGGGTAGCGGTGAGTGGCGGGCTCCCGGGCCGCGCTCGACAGCTCGTCGACCACGAACGATGGCGTGGGTGTGTCGGGATCGCCTATGCCCAGGCTGATCACGTCCACTCCGGCGGCCTTCTTCTCGCGGATCTTTCGCTCGAGCTCGGCGAACAGGTACGGGGGCAGGCGGTCCAGCCGCGCGCTCGTGTTCATGTGTTTCTCAGAGCCTCCAGGAATTCGTGGCTGAGTTCCCCGCGGTACACCGGTTGGGCCCAGCCGGTCAGGTCGACGTGCAGATCCTCGCCCACCTCCACCTCGAGCTCGCCGCCGTCGAGGCGCACGGTCACCGGACTGTCCGAGCCACCGAGCACCGCGGCCACCGCCGCGCCTGTGGCCCCCGTCCCGGAGGACATCGTCTCCCCCGCCCCGCGCTCGAAGATCCGTGCGGTGATGGTGTCATCGGAGTCGCGGCGCCAGAACGAGACGTTGGTGCGGTTGGGAAACAGCTCGTGGTTCTCGATCGGGGGACCGAGCGCGGTCAGATCGAGCTCCTCCAGACCCTCGGCCACCTCGATGGCGCACTGGGGGTTGCCGATCGAGACGTGCTGGAAGCGCAGCTCGCGGCCGGCGGCGCTCAGCGAGCCCCCGCCGTCCGCGGCCCCTGAGGGGTAGTCCTTCGAGGACAGCCGGGCGCGGCCCATGTCGACGGTGCACGTGGTGGCGCCGGTGATCCGCGGGCGTACCTCTCCGGCCGCTGTGGAGATGGAGAAGGTGTCGGAGTCCGTCCAGCCGTTGCGGCGCAGGTACAGGACCGCCTCGCGCACCCCGTTGCCCGACAGCTCGGCCTCGGAGCCGTCGGGGTTGAAGATCCGCAGGGCGGCCACGAAGCCGCGCTCCTCGGCCTCTGACAGCAGCAGGATTCCGTCTGAGCCCACCCCCGTGTGGGTCGCGCAGAAGGCACGGACCCGCGGGGGGGTCAGCTCGAAGCCCAGCTCTGACTGCTCGACCACTGCATAGTCGTTGCCGAGCGCCTGCCACTTCTCGAATCGCACGGCGCGCAACTCTACGGTGCCGGGCGCTACGACACCTCCCGGCCCGTGACGAGCCTTCGCCCGATCTCGGCCGCCACATCGGCGGCGTCACGTCGGGTCACGTCGATGGTCTGGACGCCGGCCATCTTGCGCATCCAGGTGAGCTGGCGCCTCGCGTAGTTACGGCTGCGCTGCTTCATCGCGTCGATGTCGCCCCTCAGCAGCTCGTCGAACCCGAGCGCCTTGCGCGCGGTGCGCGACGGCCCCTCGGCCTCCGCCGCGCGCACCTCGT
>JACCUE010000081.1 GCA_013812005.1 Thermoleophilaceae bacterium | reverse complement strand
GCCCGTGGCCGGCCTTGCGTAGGCTCCGGCGAGTGAAGATGACCAGGCAGCAGTGGCGAAATCTCGTGGACCACGCGCGCGAGGACGCCCCTAACGAGTGCTGCGGCTGGGTCCGCGGCCGCGACGGGGTGGTGACGGAAGTGCACCGATCCGAGAACGAGCGCGCCTCCCCCTATGGCTACTCGCTCGACCCGAAGAGCCTGCTCGCTGCGTTCAACGCCGCCGAGGACGGGGACGACGTGGGGATCTACCACTCCCACCCCCGCAGCCCGGCCGAGCCGTCGCAGACCGACATCAACTTGGCCGAGTACCCGGAGTACACCTACATGATCGTCTCCTTGGCCGACGACGAGGCGCCGGACGTGCGCGCGTGGCGGATCGCCGGCGGCAAGGTCGACGAAGAGGAGATCGAGGTCGGGTGAGCGCCCGCGAGGCCGACGCCGAGGCCGAGCCGCTGGCCTGCCCGTCATGCGCCCTGCGCTTCGGGCTCGATGAGCGCTTCTGCGCCTCGTGCGGTATGCCGCTGGTCTACGTGGGCTCGGACCCGGTCGAGTCGCCGCGCGACGAGGCCCATGATCGCGCCCGCAAGATCGATCCGCGCTACACCGAGGGCAGGCTGGTGCGCGTGGCAGGCGGGCGCCATCAGGCCGAGGCCGAGCTGATTCAGGGCATGCTGCTCGAGGAGGGCGTGCCGAGCCTCCTGCGCCGGGCTGCGGGCTTCGACGTGCCCGACATGCTGGCCGCCGGGCCGCGTGACGTGCTGGTGCCGGAGGCCGGGGCCGAGGTGGCGCGCGACGTGCTCCTGCAGGCGGACATGGCTCCCCGGGAGCGACCCGCCGAGACGGCGGGCGCACAGCGCCGGCATGCGGCCTCGCTGACGGGCGTCATCCTGGCGGCCGGCGCCTTCACCGCGCTGGTCACCTGGGGCCTGATCCAGCTGACGGCCTGAGCAGCGAACGTGCGCCGGCTGACCTTCGCCAGCTTCCTCGCCCCGCGGTTGCGGCCGCTCTACGAGTACACGACTGCGGCGATCGGGGCTGCCCTGGGCGCAGACGCGCGCCTGGTGTCGAGCGAGTCCGTCGGAAATCTGCTCGACGGCAGGCTGGACGGCGCTTTCGTGTGCGGGCTGCCCTACGTCGACCTGCGAGACGAGGCGGGCGAGGCGGTGGAGCCCCTGGCCGCGCCGGTGCCGATCGGGTCACGCTACGGAGGACGGCCGGTCTACTTCTCGGATGTCGTGGTCCGCGCCGACAGCCCCGCCCGCGTCTTCGACGACCTCCGCGGCCTGCGGCTCGGCTACAACGAGCCTGAGTCGCACTCCGGGCACAACGCCGTGGCCGGCGAGCTCGCCCGCCGTGGCCTGGGAGGGGGGTTCTTCGGCTGCTGGCATCGGACGGGAAGCCACGTGGAGTCCCTCCGGCAGGTGGGCGCAGGAGAGGTGGATACGGCGGCGATCGACTCGCATCTGCTCGATGCCCTTCGCGCCGACGACCCGACCCTGGGGCCGACCTTGCGGGTGATGGCCGCGATCGGGCCGGTGGCGATCCAGCCGCTGGTGGCCGGGCCTTCCCTCGCCGGGGAGGAGCGTGACGCCGTGCGCTCAGCGGTGCTGGCGATCGGGTCGGGGACGGCTGCCCTGACGGAGAGCCTCGTGGAACGCTGGGAAACGGTGGTTGACGCGGACTACGACGCGATCCGAGCCGTGCGCCAGGTCGCGCTCGGCTCGCTGACCACGCGCGACGGCTGACGCACGCCGGTCGGCGAGAGTCCGAGTATTCGCGGCCGGGGCCCCGCCGACGGTAGTCTCCCCGGCCGATGGATTTCGCTCCGTCCGACCGAGTAAGCGAGCTGCGCGAGCGCATCCGGGCGTTCACCTCAGAGCACGTGATGCCGGTGGAGCAGGAGGCCGTGCGCGCGCTCGACGAGGAGGTGCGCCCGGGCGTGCCCTACCCCGAGCTGATTGTCGGGCTGCGCGAGCGCGCCAAGGCCGAGGGCCTGTGGAACCTCTTCCTGCCAGATGAGGAGCACGGCGCCGGCCTGACCAACTGGGAGTACGGGATGCTGTGCGAGGACATGGGCCGCAGTCCCGTGGCGCCGATGGTTTTCAACTGCTCGGCGCCGGACACCGGCAATATGGAGATCCTCGCCGAGTACGGCACGCCGGAGATGAAGCAGCGCTGGCTCGAGCCGCTGCTCAACTATCACGTGCGCTCCTGCTTCTCGATGACCGAGCCGGACACCGCGGGCTCGGACCCCACCGGTCTGGCCGCCCGCGCGGATCTGGATACCCGATCGGACACCGGCGGCGGGGAGTGGGTGATCAACGGGCGCAAGTGGTTCACCTCGGGCTACAACGGGGCCGAGCTGGCGATCGTGATGGCGGTCACGGACCCCGACGCCGCGCCCCACAAGCGGGCGAGCATGATCTGCGTGCCGGTGGGCACGCCCGGCTTCACCGGCGTCCGCCCCGTGTCGGTGATGGGCCACGACGGCGGCCCCGGCCATTGGGAGGTCACCTACGAGGATGTGCGCGTGCCCGAGGACCACCTCCTGGGTCCGCGCGGGGAAGGCTTCTCGATCGCCCAGGCGCGCCTGGGCCCGGGCCGCATCCACCACTGCATGCGCGCGATCGGCTCGGCGGAGCGCGCCTTCGAGATGATGTGCGAGCGCGCCCACGCCCGCGAGGCGTTCGGCGGCAAGCTGGCGGAGAAGCAGTTCGTGCAGGACTTCATCGCCAAGTCGCGGATCGAGATCGACGGCGCGCGTCTGATGGTGCTGCACGCCGCCTGGAAGATGGACACCGAGGGCAAGCGCGCCGCCCGCCAGGAGATCTCGATGATCAAGGTCGTGGCCGCGCAGATGCACCAGGACGTATGTGACCGGGCCATGCAGGTGCACGGCGCGCTCGGGATGTCCGATGACACGCCGCTGGCGCTGATGTGGCGCCAGGGGCGCTGGCTGCGAATCGCCGACGGCCCCGACGAGGTGCACAAGATGGTGATCGCCCTGCGAGAGCTCAACCGATTCAAGCCGCGCGAGCCGGTGGAGGCGTAGTGGAGACCACGACGACCTCCTCCGCCTCCGGTCTGACCGACGAGCAGCGCGACTTCGTGGCCGCCATCCGCGACTTCTCCGAGCGCGAGAAGTGGGAGGTCCCCGAGGACGACCACCACTCTGCCGAGGTGGCCGCAAAGATGGCCGGGCTGGGCTGGTACGGGTTGCAGATCCCCGAGGAGCACGGCGGCTCGGGCGGCACCTTCCTCGACGCCTGCCTCTTCCTCGAGGAGACGGCCCGGGGCCAGATCCCCATCGGGGCCTACGGCGTGACCCTCATCTGCGTCGGGGCGCTCAACAGGTTCGGTACCGAGGAGCAGAAGAGGGATCTGCTCGGCCGCGTGACCAGGGGCGGGACGCTGGCCATCGCGATGTCGGAGCCCGACTCGGGCTCCGACGTGGCTTCCATGAAGCTCAAGGCGCGGTCCGAGGACGGCGAGTGGGTGCTCTCGGGCTCGAAGATGTGGTGCTCCTACGCTCACAAGGCGAGCCACACGCTGATCGTGTGCCGCACCGGGGAGGGATCGGAGCGCCACGAGGGCCTCTCCATGATCTTCGTGCCCCACGACGCGGATGGCTTCACCATCACCCCGATCGACACGCTGGGCGGCCGGGAGACCAGCGAGCTGCACCTCGACGACGTGCGCGTGCCCGCCGACGCCCTGCTCGGCGCCGAGGGCAACGGCTGGATTCAGCTGATGGCCGGCCTCAACTACGAGCGCACGATCCTCGC
>JACCUE010000039.1 GCA_013812005.1 Thermoleophilaceae bacterium | reverse complement strand
CAGGTGTGCGTTCTCTTCGGTCCCAGCGCGGCGGGCGGCGCGTACATCCCCGCGTTCTGCGACGTGGTGATCATGCGCGACGGCAATGCCTCCATGTATCTGGGCTCGCCCCGGATGGCCGAGATGGTGATCGGCGAGAAGGTCACGCTCGAGGAGATGGGCGGTGCCCGCATGCACACGGGCGTGTCCGGCTGCGGCCACTTCCTCGTGAAGACCGACGAGGAGGGCGTCGACCTGGCCAAGCGCTATCTCTCGTACTTCCCCCGGCACTGGCGCGAGGACCCGCCGCCGGCCCCGCCTGCGCGACCGGGCTCGGACGCCCCGATCGGCGACCTGATTCCCGCCGACGAGAACAAGCCCTTCGACATGCTCGGCCTGATCGACTCCCTGGTGGACGAGGGCTCCTTCCTCGAAGTGCACGAGCGCTGGGCCAAGGAGCTGGTGGTGGGCTACGCGCGCCTCGAGGGCCGCGTGGTGGGAATCGTGGCCAATCAGCCGCGCCAGAAGGGGGGAGTGCTGTTCGTCGACTCGTCCGACAAGGCGGCTCGGTTCATCTGGACCTGCAACGCCTTCAACGTGCCGCTGCTCTTCCTGGCCGACGTGCCCGGGTTCATGATCGGCACCCAGGTCGAGCGCCAGGGCATCATCCGCGCCGGCGCCAAGATGATCTCAGCGGTCTCCGAGGCCACCGTGCCGAAGATCTCGGTGATCGTGCGCAAGGCCTACGGCGCCGGGCTGTACGCCATGGCCGGGCCCGCCTTCGCCCCCGATGCGTGCATTGCCCTCCCGGGCGCCAAGATCGCCGTGATGGGACCGCAGGCGGCCATCAACGCGGTGTTCTTCAACCAGGTGCAGGCGATCGAGGACGAAGATGAGCGCGCCGCCTTCGTCGACCGGCTCCGGCAGGAGTACGAGGAGGAGATCGACGTGCTGCACCTGGCCTCCGAGCTGGTGGTCGACGCGGTGATCCAGCCAGGCGACTTGCGCGAGGAGCTCGTGCGCCGGTATCGCTTCTACGACGGTCGCCGGCGGGAGTTGCCGGCCAGGCACAACGCCATCACTCCTGTGTAACTGCCGGCCGAGCCGCCCTCCGGGGCATAGTGGCCAGGCCGGGACCCACCTCGGCGTCCACGCGCTCGGCCAGCTCGCGGCAGAACTCGAAGACCAGGTCGAGCGAGGCCGGATCGAGCATCGTCCCCGGCGATGACACGGTGACGGCCGGGAGGCCGCGCGCCACCGCTGCACCCGCGTCGCCGGCCTCGTGGATCACCCTCGACCGCGCCTCGTGGCCGCCGTCGGCCGCGATCTCCTCGCATATCCTTCTGAGCTGGCGGTGGGTGGGCAGGGCCAGGACCGGCCCTTCCCGGCGGCTGAAGGTGACCGGCCCGTCGGCCACCCCGTCTACGTTGAGCACCACGGTGCTCTCCCGTTCGAGGTTCGCGCGGCGCAGCCGCAGCCAGGCCCTCATGCCGAGGGCAAAGGGCCCCTGCGCGCCCGTGAGCACCACCCAGACGTCGAAGTGGTCGAGCCGCTCGCCCAGCTCGTCCGCAAGCTGAAGCACCACCGCCACACCCGCGGCGTTGTCGGTCGTTCCGGCGCCCGTGCCGGACAGCTCGACGTCGGCGAGCGCCGGCACCATGAGGATGAGCAGCACCGTGGGCACGAACTGGACGCCGGTGAGTGCGCTGCCCTCGAGCCCGGCCACGCGCAGACCGGCGCAGATCAGAACCAGCACCATCGCCACGACCATCACCAGCCACGGATCGCGCAGGAGCCGGGTGGCCAGCGCAAAGGACGGGGCCTCACGGGGAGCGTCGTAGTGGGCCACGAGCACGAGCGTGCCGGGCTTGCC
This sequence comes from Thermoleophilaceae bacterium, assembly GCA_013812005.1. Taxonomy (GTDB): domain Bacteria; phylum Actinomycetota; class Thermoleophilia; order Solirubrobacterales; family Thermoleophilaceae; genus JAAYBF01. The sequence continues at coordinate 1,489 of JACCUE010000039.1, read as the reverse complement.
CTGCTCGACCCGGGACTCCACGTTCTGAGACAACCGCCGGCCTGTGGTCCGGCGCACCAGATGCAGGACTCCCGTGACGTCGAGGAAGGTCGACAGCAAGGCGAAGAGCACGATCGCGGCGCCGATCGGCGCGCTGGCGATCGCCAGCACGCTGCCGAGGATGGCCAACACGGCGTGCAGGGCGTGGGTGAGCCCGAACCGCGGGAACACATCCACGGTGTGCAGCTCAGCGGGGCGACCGAGGTCCTCGAGGCGGTCGCGCAGGTACACCGCGGCCCGTCGTTCGGCATCCGTACCCGCCGCTCGCCCCCGGTGCGCGACCAGGCCGGCGACTTCTCGTATGGACTCCATCCGCAGGAGCAGGTTAGAGTGGCGCCGTCGCACCCACTCACCTATCTAGGGGGACCGCTGTGGACAGGTCGAAGATCAGCTTTGGGGAGATGGTGGCCGGCGCGAGCGGCCTGGCGCTCTTCATCTTCATGTTCTTCCCGTGGTACGGGCTCAAGTCCGAGGTCGAGGGGCTGGGCGACATCGAAGGCGTGAACGGCAACGCCTGGGAGTTCTTCAGCTTCATCGACATCCTCCTGCTCCTGGTGGCCCTGCTGGCCGTCGGCATGGCCGTGGCTCGCGCCGCGGGTGCGATGCCCTCCGACCTTCCGGCTCCGGCAGGCATGATCGTGGCGGTCGCCGGTGTCCTCGCGGTCCTGCTGATCCTCTTCCGTCTGATCAGCGCCCCCGACCCGGACATCACGGGCGATGCCGTCGACCTGAGCCGCAAGGTAGGCATCTTCCTCGGCCTGATAGCCGCGGCGGGAATCGCCTTTGGTGGTTACACGGCGATGAATGAGCGCGAGGGCGGGCACTCCCCACGGGAGCGCGAGGGCGGGCACTCCCCACGAGTCTGAAGGTCGCGCGTCCGAGGCGGCGAGGGGATCCTCGCCTGCGGTCAAGCACACCCCACGCAGATTTCACCGGCTACGGAGGGTTCATCCACCCTGGGCGCGGGTACGGACTGGAGAACCAGCCACGAGTGGGAGGAGACCTGCCGATGAGCGAGTCACGAGACGAGATGGACCCGGCCGACGGTCCACCGGAGGAGCCGACCGCCGGCGAGGGGGAGACGCCCGACGAAGTCGACACCGCCCCAGGGCCTCAGCTCCAGGAAGGACCGGAGGACGCGGATAGTCCCGAGGTGTCCAGCGACGGCCCGGGCCCCGGTGGCTATGCAGGGCGCGATCCGAAGACCGAGATGCCACGCGTGCCGAGCGCTCCCGAGACCCAGGACGATCCCAAGAGCCACGATGCCGCTCCATAGGTCGAGGGCAGGAAGCGGCTTCAGCGGTCCCATCCGCTATGCGGCGGGTGGGACTCGAACCCACAAGGCCTTGCGGCCAACGGTGTTTGAGACCGTCTCGTTTACCAATTTCGACACCGCCGCAGACCACCGAGTCTAGGTGTCAGAGCAGCGCTTCGGAAGCTGAGCGCTACA
>JACCUE010000350.1 GCA_013812005.1 Thermoleophilaceae bacterium | reverse complement strand
CCGAGGAGGTCGAGCGGGTGATCCGCATGGTCGACCGCGCGGAGTACAAACGCCGCCAGGCCCCGCCGGGCATCCGCATCTCCACGAAGGCCTTCGGGCGCGACCGGCGCCTGCCGATCACCAACCGCTACGAAAGCCGGGCGGAGCCGCCGAGCCCGCGCCTACGCGCTCTCGGCTGAGGGAGGAAGGGTTCGGTGCTCGCCGGAGAGCCATCCGTGCGGTGCTCGGCCGAGAACCTCCGGTGCGGTGCTCGCCGGAACGACGTTCCGGCTGCGCTCCTCCCGAGTCGATCGGCCTGCGCTCCTCCCTAGGGCTCCCGGGCCGGCTTCGGCGCCGGGCGCACCGCCAGCGTGACCCGTGCGACGGCGCAGAGGCGTCCCTCGTCGTCGGTGAAGTCGACCTCCCACACCCAGCTGGTGCGGCCGCGATGGCGGCGTCGGGCCTCCACGTGCACCGTGCCCGAGGACACCGGGCGCAGGAAGCTCGTGTGGTTGGACTGGCCCACGGCGATGTTGCCGTCGCCGCGCACGTGGAGCCAGGTCGTGGCCGAAGCCAGCGTCTCCGCCATCGCGGCATACGCCCCGCCGTGCACCACGCCCATCGGCTGACGTACGGAATCGGTGACGGCGAAGCGTCCCAGAGCCCTATCCTCGTGCGCCTCCAGGAGCTCGAACCCCAGCGCCCCGTCGAGCGTCGAGGCGCTTCGCCGTGCGAGGTCTGCGGGTTCCGTCATCACGCAGAGGCTATCTTTCCCCGCCCATGGCGACCTTCGACCAGCTCTCGGCCGAACAGAGGGCGATCATCGAGCTGGTCCTCAAGCAGGGGCAGAGCTATGAGCAGCTGGGAGAGATGCTGGGCATGCCCACCGCTCGCGTGCGCGAGCTCGCCCGTGACGCCCTGGTGCGCCTCTCGCCCGTCAGCGCCGCCGGGGTGGAGGGCGACTGGCGCGGCCAGCTGGGCGACTACCTGCTCAACCAGCAGGCCGGCCCGGAGTCCACCGCCACACGCGGGCATCTGCGCCGCTCGGAGGCGGCACGCGGCTGGGCGCGGTCGGTGCTCGACTCCCTCGAGCAGTTCTACGACGAGAAGCAGCTCCCCACGATCCCGGCCGGCGAGCCAGGCGTGGAGGCCGGCGCGGGACCCAAGCGCCGCGAGCCCGGCGAGAAGCGTGACAGGCCCCGCGCCAAGCCCGCCGGCGAGCTCTCGCCCGCGGCCCGGGAGGTGGTGCGCCGGCGACGGTTGCTGGGGCTCGGCACGGCCGCTGCGCTGATGCTGGCGATCGCCGTCCTGGTCTGGCCGATCGGTCTGCTCGGAGGTGATGACGACGCCGCATCGGACGCCACGTCGGAGCCCGACACCTCCACCGCAACCCCGGCGGCCGACGAGCAGGCGCGGCTGGTGGGCCAGCTGCCCCTCGCCCCGGTGGGGGACCTCGAGGGCTCCGAGGACGCCCAGGGCATCGCGGCGATCACCGACCGCAGCCAGGTGATCGTGCAGGCTCGGCTGCCCAACAACCGCCGCAATGAGGCCTACCAGGTGTGGCTCTACAACTCCGACAAGGACGCGGTGTCCCTCGGAGCCCAGGTGGCCGACCAGCAGGGCAACTTCCAGGGCGTCGGGCCGCTGCCCGAGAACTTCGAAAACTACAGGTTCATCGATGTCTCGCGGGAGCCGGTCAGGGGTCCCACGGCCCACTCCGGAGACTCGGTGCTACGCGGCGACATCGCGGACATCGCCGCCGTGCCCGACCAGGCGCAGGGTGCGCAGCCCGGCGGTGGGCAGGGCGACACGCCTGCGCCTTAGTGCTGCCCGGCCTCGAGCTGTGGCGGTTCGGGGATCAGCTTGCCCGGGTTCATTATCCCCTTCGGGTCCAGGCGCTCTTTCGCCGCTCTGAGGACTTCGATTCCGAGCTCGCCCACCTCATGGGTCATCCATGGGGCGTGATCGGCGCCCACGGCGTGGTGGTGGGTGATCGTGCCGCCGTTGGCGAGGATCGCGTCGCCGGCCGCACGCTTGGCGGCGCGCCACTGATCGAGCTCGGCGCCGGCCTCCTGGCGCGCCAGGAAGGTGAAGTAAAGTGATGCCCCCGACCTGTACAGGTGCGACACGTGACACATCACGCGGGGCGGCGTTCCGCGCGACGCGAGGGCGCTGGTGAGTGTCTTTTTGACGGCGCGGTAGAGCACGTGCAGATTGCTCCACGTGGAGGCGGTCTCCAGCGTCTCGATCATCGCGCCGCGGCCGAGCATGTCGTCGCGCAGATAGGGCGCGGAGAAGCGCCCCTTCAGCCACGAGCGAGCAGGCCACTGCCCGAGCGATACGGCGCCGGACGCCCTGAGCAGGCCGGCCGCCCGCTTGCGCCTGCGTGCCACGTCGTCCGGGGTGCCCTCGTAGCCGGTGAAGGCCAGGCAGCCATCCCGCTGGCCCCTGATGCGCAGGTAGGACTCGCCGAGCCGCTCCGCCGCCGAACCCGAGTACGCCAGCGCCTTTGACAGCCGGGTCTCCTCCTCGTCGGAGAGCCTGGCTACGTCGGGCGAGGCACCGGCCTGCTCCATCACGCGGTAGGCCTCGGCGCCCTCCTCGAAGGAGGAGAACGACCACGCCTCGTAGTGACGCACCTCCGGCAGCGGGCGCACGCGAAGCGTGGCCGCCGTGATCACGCCGAGGGCGCCCTCCGATCCCACCACCAGCTCGCGCAGCGAGGGCCCGGCGGCCGTGGCCGGTACGTCACGCGTCCTGAGGATCCCCGTCGGTGTCGTGCACGACACCGACTCCACGAGGTCGTCGATGCGGCCATAGCCGGTGGACGCCTGGCCGGCGGAGCGCGTGGCCACCCAGCCGCCCACCGTGGAGAACTCGAACGACTGCGGGAAGTGCCCAAGCGTCAGGCCGGCGGCCGCCAGCCGGCGCTCGAGCTCCGGTCCGAGGATCCCGGGCTCCAGCGCCGCCGTGAGCGAGACCTGGTCAACGTCGAGCACCCCGTCCATACGCGTCAAGTCGAGGGAGATCGCCGCCCCGTGGGAACCGCGCCGCGCCTCGACCCCGCCGACGACGCTCGTGCCCCCGCCGAAGGGGATCACCGCCACACCCGCTCGCGAGCATGCGGCGAGCACGGCCGCCACCTCGGACTCAGAGCCGGCGTGTACCACCGCATCCGGCGCATGGGAGGCATCTCCGGCTCGGAGCCTGAGCAGGTCCGGATAGCTCCTGCCCGCCGCGTGGGTGATCCGCGAGAGGCGATCGGCGTGCACGTGGTCCTCCCCCACCGCCTGCGCGAGCGCACGCCGCGCGCCCTCGTCCAGGGCGCGCTCCGGAAGGCGAACGTCCTCCAAGGAGATCGGCGGCGCCCCGGCGCCCTCCCCGAGTCCCAGCTCGGCGTGCAGGACGGCGGCCGCGCCGTCGCCGAGCTGGATGGCCCCTGAGTCCTCGCCCCAGCCCCACCAGCGCACTAGGCGCTTCCCGCGGTAATCGGGGCGGGGAGCACTACGTGCCCCAGGACTCGGCCAGGGCGCTCAGGCCCTCGAGGGCGCCGGTCAGCTGGCGCTTGGTGGCGCGGGTCACCTGAAGGCCGCCCAGGCGCGCGAAGCCGCGCAATCTCACCTGCGTCGTCATCTTCACGTGCGTGCGGCCGTCCCCGGCCGGCTCGAGCTCCACCTCGGTCAGCGCGCAGGAGAAGATGCGCTCGAAGGGCGACTCCTCCACCTCCTGGCGCCAGCTCAGGCGGCGTGGATGGTCCGAGTCGACCAGCGTGTAGTCGGCTCGCAGCGTCCTGCCCCCCTTCGGTGTGGAGAGCACCGTGGTCCAGGCCTTGCGGGAGGCGTCCTCGACGCGCTCCACGCGAGGCCACCACGCGGGCAGCTGCTCGGGGTCGGCCAGAACCGCCCAGAGCCGCTCGGGGGAGGCCGGCACCGTTCGCCTGCGCGTGATCACCGGCATTCCTACTCCGCTTCGTAGGTGATCAGGCTGTGCACGTCGCGCGGCGCCAGGCGGGCTCGGCCGCCGAGATAGGCCAGCTCGACCAGAAAGGCACACGCGGCCACGGTAGCCCCGGCCTGCTCCACCAGCCCGCACACGGCCTCCGCCGTGCCGCCCGTGGCCAGCAGGTCGTCGTGCACGAGCACCCGGGCGCCCCGAGGCAGCGCGTCGGAGTGCATCTCGAGCGCGTCGACGCCGTACTCGAGCGCATATGCCACCGAAGTGGTCTCGCGCGGCAGCTTGCCGGGCTTGCGGGCCAAGATGAAGCCCGCGCCGGCCTGAGCGGCCACGGCCCCGCCGAGAACGAAGCCCCGGGCCTCGGCCGACGCCACGTAGGTGGCTCCCACGCCCTTCGCGTAGTCCGCGAGAGCGCCGGTGGCCGCCTGCAGCGCCTCCGGGTCGAGAAACAGGGGAGTCACGTCCCTGAACACGATTCCCGGGGCCGGAAAATCGGGAATGTCGCGGATGTGCGCCCTCAGCGCGCCGGCCGCGCCGGCCGTCACTTGGCAATCTTGCGCAGGTCGCGGATAAGCAGCAGGTGCTTCAGATAGGACGCGGTGGCGGCAAGGTTCTCCAGCGCCTGCACGGCCTCCTTGCGCCGCTCGGGATTGCGCGAGCGCAGGGCGGGCGCGAGGATCTGCTCGAGCAGGGCGGCCTCGCGGTCGGCCGAGGTACGGAAAACCCTGAGGTTGCGCCCCCCCACTCCGAAGCGCTTGAGCTCGGTCACCGCGCGCACGATCTCGCGCTCGGTGTCGTCGTAGAGCATCTCGCCGTCGCGCTTCTCGCCCTTGATCACGCCATAGTCCTCGAGCTCTGAGACCAGTGCGGCGTCGGCCCCGGTGTCGTCGAGCACCTCTTCGAGGCGGTAGTACGAGGCGGCGACGCCGCGCACGTCGAGGGTGGCGCGGCGCAGGGCACGCGGGTCGGGCCCCTGGCCCTTTGCCACCTCTTCCTCCTCCTCGGCGCGGCCCGACGCCAGCTCCTGACGGATCACCCTCAGCGGCAGGAACTCGTCGCGCTGCAGGCGCAGGATCGTCCGCAACCGGATCACGTCGGCTGAGGCGAACAGCCGGTAGCCGCCCGCCGTGCGCCGCGGTGTGAGCAGCTTCTGGTCCTCCAGGTAGCGGATCTTCGAGATCGAGATGTCCGGAAACTCGCGCTCGAGTGCCTTGCACACGGCGCCGATGGTCAGGACCTTGCCGGCCCGAGCGGGCTCGGTGTCCGCCTGGGCGCTCATCGCTCGATGAAGGTGAGCTTGTACTTGCCCACCTGCAGCTCGTCGCCGTTCTGAAGGTGGTGGGACTCGATCCGCCGGCGGTTCACGTAGGTCCCGTTGAGAGACCCGAGATCGTCCACGTAGAGACCGTCGCGTCGGCGTACCAGCAGCGCGTGGTTACGCGACACCGTCACGTCGTCGAGGAAGACCTCTGCGTCGGGGCTGCGCCCGATCGTCATCCGCTCACCGGATACGCCGAAGACCTCCCCGGCCCGGCCTCCGCCGGAGCGGATCGCCAGCGTGGCGCCCTCCCCAGAGACCTCCTCGATGTCGACCGGCTTGAGCTCGCCGGTCTCGTCGAGCTGGTAGGCGGCCGTCGTATCCCCGTCCTTCACCGCGACCTCGGACAGGAAGGCGCCGCACTTCTGACAGTAGTTGGCGCCCTCGGTGTTGGCGAAGCCGCACTCGGGGCAGTGCATCGCTAGCCGGCCGTGTCGTCCTCGGGGATCGCCTTCCCCGAGAGTATGTCGGTCAGCTGTTGCACGTCGGCGCCGCTGATGGAGGACTCGCCGTCCTCGTGCTTCTTGCGCAGCCGGTTCACAAGCTCGGCCCGGAGGATGTCGATCTTCCCGTGCAGGATGCGCCGTTGATAGGAGACCTCCTGCTCTTCCTCGGTGAGCTGGGAGATGAGGTCCTTAAGCTCGGGGTCGGGGAGCGCCCCGAGGTCGGGAAACGTGTCCATGTTCGGTAGCCGTTCCTTTCGGAGTCAGGAGGGGGCGAGTATAGACTCAGGTGTCAAGTCGAGCTTGAGGGTGCCTTGGCGAAGCGGATGCCGTCCTGCACGTAGATGGCCGTGGCCCATAGCGTGAGTGCCACCCCGAGCAGCAGCGAGGCGTCGGCCACCCAGCTGTCGGTGAGCAACGTGAGGAAGATCGCGAACATCACCGGCCAGACCGCCCAGCGGCCCACCATGTTGATCTCAAGGTCCATCCCCTTGCGTAGCCCGTACTGGCTCAGCCCGACCATGAACAGCTCCCGGACGCCGAGCACGACCAGCGCCCAGCGGGGCAGGAGCTCGAAGTGAAAGCACACGATCGCGCCGGCCAGCACCAGGGCCCGGTCCGTGAGGGGGTCGAGCAGTGCGCCCAGGCGGCTGTACTGGCCCGTGAGCCGTGCCGCCAGGCCGTCGAGCTGGTCGCCCCACGCGATGGCGAAGTAGAGCAGCGCCGCCCCGGTGCTGCGGCCATCGTCGGATGAGAAGGCCATCGCCACGAACACCGGGAGCAGCGCCAGCCGCACGTAGGAAACGAGGTTGGGGATCGTGAACGGCCGCAGCGGCTGGCCCTTCTGCGTCTCAGGGGGCGGACCACCGGAGCGGTCGATGCCCACCAGCCGCTTCTTTGTCAGGGCAGGCCGCGCCACAGCTCCACCGCGGCCTTGGCCGCCCCGTCGAGCGCCAGCGCGCTCTTTCGCTGCCCGCGCCGGATCTGGACCTCGGCCTCACCGGACTCGATGCCGCGCTTGCCCACCGTCAGGCGCAGCGGGCAGCCCAGCAGCTCCGCGTCGGCGAACTTGCCGCCGGGGTTGATGTCGCGGTCGTCGTAGAGCACCTCGGCGCCCTCGGCCGCCAGCTCTTCGTACAGACGGTCCGCCACCTGACGCGCCTCCTCACCCTCCTTGCCGAGGGTGACCAGCTCGATGTCGAACGGCGCGATGGCCCGCGGCCATGAGATGCCCTGCCCGTCGGCGAACTGTTCCACGGCTGCGGCCGCTATCCGGGCCGGCCCGATGCCGTAGCTGCCCATCCACACGAGCTGCTCGTTACCGCCCTCGTCGAGGTAGGTGGCGCCCAGGGGCTCGGAGTAGCGGGTGCCGAGCTTGAAGATGTTGGCCACCTCGATCGCGGGCTCGATCCGGATCTCGGCGCCTGCCGGGCAGGTGTCACCGGCCTCCACGGTGCGCACGTCGGCCCAGCGTGGCTCGAAGTCCCGGCCAGGCTCGACACCCCTCAGGTGGCGCTCGGGATCGTTGGCCCCCGCGACCATCCCCGTCTGTCCCTTCAGGGCCTCGTCCGCGAGCACGGGCACATGGGAGCCCACCGGCCCGATAAAGCCCGCCGGGGCGCGAAAGAGCCTTTCGAGCTCGTCCTCGCCCGCCGCGCGCACCGGTCGGCCGAGCGCGTTGGCCAGCTTGATCTCATTCAGGCGATGGTCCCCGCGCACGAGCACCAGCAGCGGCTCCTCGTCGGCGACCAATATCGGGAGGGCCTTGATCAGCGCCCCGGCGGGCACCCCGAGCTGTCCCGTGACCTCCGCTATGGTCTGCGCGCCGGGCGTCTCCACGGCCTCGGGCGATTCGAGCGGACCCGGCATCCCCACGACCGGCTGGGGCGTCGCGGCGGCCACCTCCACGTTGGCTGCGTACCCGGCCCCGGACAGCGCCACGTCGTTCTCCCCCGCCGCGCACGGCGCCATGTACTCGTGGGCGCCGAAGCCGCCCATCATCCCCACGTCGGACTCCACGCTGTACCACTCGAGGCCGGAGCGGTCGAAGATGCGGTCATACGCCCGCGTTTGTGCGTCGTAGGAGATCGCGAGCGACTCCTCGTCGCGGTCGAAGCTGTACGCGTCCTTCATGATGAACTCGCGCGTGCGCAGGATCCCCGCGCGGGGCCTCGGCTCGTCACGCTCCTTGACCTGGAAGTGGTAGAGCATCAGCGGCAGGTCGCGGTAGGAGCGAACTTCCCGCGCCATGTGGAAGGTGAGCGCCTCCTCGTGACTCATGGCCAGCACCATCTCCGCACCGCGGCGGTCCTGCAGCTTGAACAGCTCCTCGATCGCGTAGCGACCGGACGTGCGCCACAGCTCCGCGGGCTGGAGCACGGGCATCAGCATCTCGTGGCAGCCGATCGCGTCCATCTCCTCGCGGATGATCTGCTCGACTCGCCGGTGCACGCGCCACCCGGCCGGAAGATAGGTCCACATGCCGGCGCCCAACTGGCGCACCAGCCCGGCCCGCACCATCAGGCGGTGAGAGACGGCCTCGGCGTCCGCGGGGGCCTCCTTCTCGGTGGGCAGGAGATAGTTGCTCAGGCGCGTCATGGGACGGGCGAGTCTA
>JACCUE010000344.1 GCA_013812005.1 Thermoleophilaceae bacterium | reverse complement strand
TGCAGCGCACTGTGCAGCTCGGGATTCGACTGTGCCTGGTTGAGGACGTGGGCGTTCACGTAGCTCACCCGCCGCCGCTCGGTTCCCTCTGCGTAGTCGAGTATGCGGCGCAGCAGCTCTGCCGGCGGAGTGGTCTCGACGTCGATGCCGAACATCTCCGTGGGCGGGGCGCCGTCGGTGTCTGTGGTGGCCGTCATGGTCAGGACTCGGCGAGGGAGCCGGCAGGGGTGTGGGGCCGGGTCGGGCACCACTCCAGCCGGCAAGCCGGGCAGACAGCATGGTAGGTGACCGTCCCCCAGATCCGGCCTGTAGCTACGCTGGCCGCCGTGGCCCGTCCGTCGGTAGATGTGGTGGTCCCGTTCCGGGGCGCGCCGGCGGAGCTCGAGGAGGTGCTGACGTGCCTGGATCGGCTGCGGCTGGGTCCGAAGGACTCCTTGGTCGTGGTCGACAACACGCCCGGACACGCGCCCGCTGCAGGCCGGGAGGGCGAGGCGGCGTCGGTCATGCTCGCAACTCTGGTGGCCACGCCCGGGTATGCCCGCAACCGCGGTGCGGAGGGTGGGAGCGGCGACTGGCTGGTCTTCATCGACGCCGACACGGTGCCCGAGCCCGACCTGCTCGACCGCTACTTCGAACCCTGGCCGCAGGAGCGCACGGCTCTGCTCGCGGGCGCCGTCCGCGACCAGGCCGTGCCGGTGCGCGGCAACGCCGTGGCCCGCTACGCCCACATCCGCGGCCTGATGGGTCAGGAGAACACCTTCGACTTCGGGCGCTGGTCCTTCCCCCAGACCGCCAACGCCGCCTGTTGCCGCGCCGCCTTCGACGCGGTCGGGGGCTTTCGGGAGGACATCCGAGCCGCCGAGGACGCCGATCTCACGTTTCGCCTGGAGGCGGCCGGCTGGGGGGTCGAGCGACGCGAGGGGGCTGCGGTCGTGCACCGCAGCCGCCAGACGGTGCGCGGCCTCGTCGCCCAGAAGCTGGGTCACGGAGCCGGAGCCGCCTGGCTGGCCCGCGAGTATCCGGGGTCCTTCCCGCCACGCCGGCGCCCGGGCCTGCTCTGGTGGGGCGTGCGCACGGCGGTCCGAGGGATGGTCTCGGCTGTGCGCGCCCGTGACCGCGACATCGCGCTGTTCGCCGTCTTTCATCCGCTGGAGCTGATCGCCTACGAGTTCGGCCGTTCGCTGCACAACCGGCCGCGCCAGGATCACGGATCGGGATAATCCCTCCTCGCATGTCACAGATCCTCACAGTCGGAGCCCAGGCGCTCGACGCCGCCGAGGTAGAGGCGCCGCGGGCTCTGCGCAACTCGGGGGCGATCGAAAGCTGAGCGTACGCGCGCTGGTGTTACCCGCCGAGGATGGCGAGGGGGTCGAACCGACGCTCGAAGCGCTCGAGCGCCAGACCCACTCGCCGGACGAGGTGGTCGTGGTCCGTCACGCGGCAGGCTTCGAAGTTGCGATCCGCGGTGCGCTCGAGGGCGGCACGGAATGGATCTGGCTCCTCGACGGCTCCGTCGCGCCCGCGCCCGAGGCACTCGAGCGTTTGCTCGACGCTCCGGGAGCGGTCGATGCGCTTCCGGCGCCCGTGTTGCTGGCCAGCAAGGTCTTGTCCCCGGACGGCTCGCTCGACCCCGGTTCTGTGCCGGTGCCCTACGTATCCGATCCCGACCTTGTGGTCGCCGTTTTCGACCGGCGCCTGCTACCGATAAGGCTCGCCCGCCGCGGCTCGCTGCTCGTGAACCGGAGCGGCTTCGAGAGAGACGGTCTGCCGCGGACGGGGTCGGTCTTCTTCGGCGACGACCTCGTGTGGACCGCCCGCCTGCTCAAGCCCGAGCCCGGGCTGCTCGTGCCTGCGAGCATCGCGGTGCGCCGGCCGGCGAGCCATCGAGCCGCCGAGAGGCGGCGCCGTGCGTCGGTGGGGGCCGGGCTGAGGCTGTTGCTCAGCGACGGGCTCGGCGCGGTAGAGAAGCCCTGGTTCGCCGGGCGCCTGGCGGAGGAGTTGATCGCAGTCCTGCGCCCCGGCTAACCGGCCGGCGGCGACGTCAAGCCGTCGCGCAGGCCGCGCAGGATCGCGGCGGCGCCGGCGGCACTCGGGTCCCTGCGCAGATATTGGAACACCGTCGTGACGAGGATGAAGACGCGGACGACCCTGTCCCGCCGGCCTCTGCCTCTGAGCCGCGCGATGAAGAGCGTGTTGCGCACGTGGTAGTAGAAGCGATCGGGCGGCGCCGACAGGAAGAAGTGCGGCCTTTCGGTCTTGTGCACGGCCACGCTGGTGGGGACCAGGTACGCCAGGTCCCCCCCCAGGAGCGCCCGGCTCGTGTACTCGACGTCATCGCTCCAGATGAAGAAGTTCTTCAGAGGAAGGCCGTGACGGTCCACCGTTCCCCTGTGGACCAGGAGCGACACGAAGGTCGCAAAGCGCAGCGGCAGCAGGCCGCGCTCGGCGCCATCGATCACGCGCTCAACCCGGGTGCGTTCCGGCCAGGGTGCGTTCATCGGGTGCGCCCGCCCGTCGCGCCAGACGACTCTGCTCGCCAGCAGGGCCGGAGGCGAGGCGGTGCCCAGCCTCTCCGGGGCGGCCAAGAGCTCGGCCAGCGCATCCGGCTCCGGGATGGTGTCGTCGTCCATGACCCACATCCAGTCGGCGCCCTCGGCGTGGGCTTGCTTGATCCCCTCGTGGAAGCCTCCAGCGCCTCCCTCGTTCGTCGAGAGGGCGAGCAGTTCGACGTCCGCGAAGTCGTCTTTCAGCATCGCGGGGGTGCCGTCGCTGCTCGCGTTGTCGACCACGAGGATCCGTTCGGGGGGGCGACTCTGTCCGGCGATGGCGTAGAGGCACTCGCGGAGCAGCTGCTTGCGGTTATAGGTGACGACGATTGCGCAGACCGAGCTCATGGACGGCCGCTACCCTAGCCGCGTGCCCAGGCCGTCGGTGGACGTCGTCGTCCCGTTTCTAGGGGAGCCGGCGCACCTGGAGGAGCTTCGGGCGCGCCTCGTCCGGCTGCGCCTCGGGCCGGGTGACTCGGTCGTCGTGGTGGACAACACTCCCGGCGGCGAGCCGCCCAAGAGCATCGGCGGCGAGGGAGGGGTGCGCGTGATTCGAGCGACCGAGCGCGCGACTCCCGGCTTCGCCCGCAACCGGGGCGCGGCCCTGGGTGGTGCGCAGTGGCTCGTCTTCATCGACGCCGACACCTCGCCTTCGCCAGACCTGCTGGACCGCTACTTCGATCCGCCGCCGCGCGACCGGACCGGCCTGCTGGCAGGCGGCGTGCTCGACGAGGCGGTGCCCGCGAGCGCCGGGGCGGCCGCGCGCTATCAGTACCTTCGCGGCGCGATGAGCCAGGAGGACACCCTCCGCCATGGCAGGTGGGGATACCCCAAGACGGCCAACGTTGCCTGCCGCCGGTCCGCCTTCGAGGCGGCTGGCCGCTTCCGGGAGGACATCCGGGCCGGCGAGGATGCGGACCTCGCGTACCGGCTGAGGACCGCCGGCTGGGAGGTCGAGCGCCGTGACGGCGCCACGGTCGTGCACCGGAGCCGTCAGACGACGCGCGACTTCATCGCCCAGAAGCTCCTGCACGGAGCCGGGGGGGCATGGCTCGAACGCCAGTACCCGGGCTCCCACCCCTCGCGCGGCCTGGCAGGCCTCGTCTGGTGGGGCCTGCGAGCCGCCACGGCGGGGCTCGTGGCCGCTGCCTGGGAACGTGACCGCGACCGGGCGGTCTGGGCGCTGTTCGACCCGCTGGACCTGATCGCGTGGGAGCTGGGGCGCTCGCTGCCCAACCAGCGGCCCGTGCCCGAGCGCTCGCACTGGCGCCGCGTGCTGGAGCGGCCGCGGTGAGCCCGGCGAGCAGGCCGCGCGTCTCGCTCCTGATGCCCAACCGCAACAACGGGGCGGTGCTGGACCTGGTGCTCGATCGTCTGGCAGTCCACACCAGCTACCACGACTTCGAGCTGATCGTGGTCGACGACGGATCCACCGACGTCAGCCTCGAGATCCTGCGCCGCTGGCGTGACTCCGGGCGTTTTTCGACCTTCGTCCTCATCGAGCGCGAGCACGCGGGAGTCGTGGAGACGCTCAACGCGGGCCTCGAGGTAGCCACGGGCGAGCTCGTGGTCCAGCTCGACGCCGATGCATCGATCGAGACGCCCGGCTGGCTGGAGCGGATGACCGACTTCTTCGTCTCCGACGAGCGCATCGGCGTCGTGACCGCGAAGATCGTCTACGACCGGGGAACCATCAACGCATGCGGCATCAGCGTGGTCGGCCCGGCAGGGTTGCACGACCGGGGGACCGAGGTGTCGGAGCCGGTGGGGCGACGGACCCACCACCACCGGGTGTTCAGGCCCAGGGAGTCTGACTGTGAGCTGTGCGAGCGGCTCGCCGAGGTGGACGGCGGAATCGGCTGCTGCATGATGTACCGGCGCAGCGTGGCGCTCGAGGTCGGCGGCTATGACCCCGGCTTTGCGCCCGTCTGGTTCGACGACCTGGACCTGACGATCTCGATGCGGCGGCTCGGCTACAAGGTCTTCTTCATGCCCGATGTCCGGGTCATACACAGGCCCGGCATGCGTGGGGGGCGTGAGGAGCGCCCGACCCCGCGGCAGAGGGCCGTCGGCGTGCTGAAGCGCTTTCGCTTCCTGCTCCCCTCCCGTGGCCGCGTGCGCGTCCTACAGGCACTCAACCTGGACCGCCCCCGCCCTGAGCACCGTGAGCGCCTGGCCCATCACTACGCCTACTGGCGCGACAAATGGGGCTTCGACATGCTCAATCCAGACATGCGGGGCGTGGTCGAGCGTTGGGGGGAGACGGAGATCTGCTGGCAGACCAACCCCGAGATGGTGGAGGCCGGCGAGCGCATCGTGGAGGCGTTCCAGGCCGCGGGGGGGACGCGCGCCGCTGAGTATCGTGGCGCGCCTTGAAGATCGGCATACCCGTCATATCCACCAACGAGGCAGAGCTCCTGCGCCACGCGCTCCCCACCGCCCTGGACCAGGAGGACGTGGAGGTGGTGGTGCTCGACAACGCCTCCGAGGACTCGACCGCCGAGGTGGCGAGGGAGCTGGGTGTGCGTTGCGTGCGCCTCGAGGGGCGGCATTCGTTCTGTCGGGCGATGAACCTGGCGGTGCGCTGCGTCGATACCGAGGCGATCCTCTTCATGCAGCCCGACTGCTTCCTGGCGCCGGGATTCGTAGCTGCCGTGCGTCGGCGCCTGGAGGACCCAGAGGTGGGCTCGGTCGCCCCCAAGCTGGTGCGGACCGAGGGCCCGCGGCCCGAGCAGCGCCTGGACGCGATCGACACCGCCGGCATGGCGGTGGACCGCCGGCGCAAGAACGGGCTGGTGGGCCACGGCCGGCCCGCGCTCGCCTTCGACTCCCCGGGCGAGGCGTTCGGCGCCGACGGCGCCGTGGCCCTGTACCGGCGCGCGGCCCTCGAGGACGCCGCGGTGGACGGGGAGGTCTTCGACGAGGACCTCGTGCTGGTCCGCAACGGCGTGCCCGCGGACTGGGGGTCGGACGCCGACCTGGCGTGGCGGACGCGGCTGCTGGGCTGGCGCTGCGCCTACGAGCCGGGCGCGGTGGCCTACCACGTGCGCCGCTACAGCCCGACCAATCGCGGGCGGATCGCGGAATGGCAGCGCATGGTCCAGTTTCGCAACCGCTACCTGATGATGGCCAAGAACGATCCACTGCCCGACCTGCTGAAGGACCTGCCCGCCATCCTGGCCTACGAGGTGCTGGCCCTCGGCTTCGCGCTGTTGCGCGAACGCCATCTTCTGCGTGGAT
The DNA here is from genome assembly GCA_013812005.1 of Thermoleophilaceae bacterium. Lineage (GTDB taxonomy): Bacteria > Actinomycetota > Thermoleophilia > Solirubrobacterales > Thermoleophilaceae > JAAYBF01. The sequence goes on along the minus strand of JACCUE010000344.1, from coordinate 1,430 downwards.
ATGTGGAGGCGGCGCGGATGCTCGGTGTCATGCGCCGCAAGCGCAAGGTGCTACAGGACCGGCGTCGCGAAAGGGGGGCGGCTCCGGTGCCCTACGGCCTCGAGCCCCGCCCCTGACCCGTATCTCTGGCATTCCATCCCGCGGCCCGCTCGTAGGCCTCCCACGTGAGCTCGGCCGTGCGGCGCCAGGAATAGCGCCGGGCGTGGCGCAGCCCCTCCTCTGAGAGCTCGCGGTGCAGCGCCGGCTCGTCGCAGACGCGCGCGACGGCTCGCATCAGCGCCTCACCGTCTCCATCGAGAACCGCCAGGCAGCCCGGCCCCGCCACCTCGGGCACCGCGCCGACGTCGAAGGCCACGACCGGGGTGCCGCAGGAGATCGCCTCGAGCGCGGGCAGCCCGAAGCCCTCGTAGCGGCTGGCCGTGACCAGGCACTCGGCGCCCGACAGCAGGGAGGGCAGCTCCTCGTCATCGACGAACCCGGTGAACACAGCCTGCGCGCCCGCCCGCTGCGCCTGAGCGCGCAGCCCTTCGCCTGTGGCCCCGAGTGCTCCGGCGAGCACGAGCCGCTCGGGTCGCGAGCCGGCGCGGCGCCACGCCGCGTAGGCGTCGATCAGCCCCTCGACGTTCTTGCGCGGGTCCCGGGTGGCGAGCCCGCCGACGTAGAGCAGGTAGGGATCCTCGAAGCCGAGGCGCTCACGGGCTGGACGGGGGTCGGCGGGACGGAAGCGCGCGTCCGCCGCCGCCGGCACACAGAGCACGCGCTCGGGGCTCACGCCGAGGTGGGCGATCACGTCGCGTCGCGCGGTCTCGGACACCGCCAGCAGCAGCCGGGTGCGCCGCGCCGCCCGGTAGAGGGTCCGGTGCAGGACACCGCTGCGCAGGTACTGGTCGGGCCACATCAGCGGTATGACGTCGTACATCGTCATCACGCTCGGCACCCCGGGGCGCAGCGCGGAGCGGAAGATCGACAGCGAGTGGTGTACCTGGACGCGGGCGCGGTGCAGGTCGATGGGGAGCAGCAGATGCTCGGGCCAGTCGGCGAGCCGGTTCGGGATCGGGGGCCGGCGCAGTCGTCGTGCAGTCACCCCGTCCCCCACCTTCCCGGCGAAGACACCCGGCGAGGGGCGCCTTTCGCGAAGCAGCACGAGCTCACCGCTGCGCTCGGCGGCCACCGCCGGAAGGGCGCCGAGCAGGCCGTGCGCAAAGCGGCCGATCCCCTGGGAGCGCACGCCCTCGATGTCGAGCGGCCGGGCGTCGACCGAAACCCGCAGTCCGGCGCTCGGCATGCGCGCCAGAGTACCGGCGCCCCGCGTAGGCTGTGTGGGTGCTGCGCTACCGGTTCCTGTTCGAGCAGATGGTGCGCCGTGAGCTGCGCCAGAAGTACAAGGGGTCGGCGCTCGGGGTGCTCTGGTATCTGATCAACCCGCTGGT
>JACCUE010000340.1 GCA_013812005.1 Thermoleophilaceae bacterium | reverse complement strand
GCCGACGTGATCCTCGTCGTCGTGTGGGCCGGCGCCCTGGGCGGGATCGTGCTCAAGCTCGTGTGGATCGACGCCCCCGACTGGCTCGCGGCCACGATCTACGTGCTCCTCGGCTGGGTGCTCGTGGCCGCCGCCCCCGGTCTGGTCTCGAAGCTCGGGATCACCGCCTCCGCGATGGTCGGGCTCGGCGGGATGCTCTACACGGTGGGCGCCTTCGTCTACGCCCGCCATCGCCCCGACCCGGTGCCGGCCGTCTTCGGCTACCACGAGGTATTCCACGTGCTCGTGATCCTGGCGGCAGGCCTTCAATACGCGGTCATAGCGTTCTGGGTGATACCCGGCGCCTGATCACCTGAAGTACCCGGAAGCCGCCAGAGCGCCGGGTACAGTGCGCCCGGATGCACGACCTCGATGCGCTCTGGGCGTTTCTCGTGGCGGGTGCGGTGGCGCTGGTGCTCACGCCGCTGGCCGCGCGGCTCGCACATCGAGTCGGCGCCATCGACCGACCGCGCGAGCGCAGCCTGCACGACAGTCCCACGCCGAGCCTCGGCGGGTTGGCGATCCTGGCCGGGGTGCTCGCGGCGGGCGCGGCCTTCCTGCCCTGGAGCGGCGAAACCCGGGGCATCCTCGGGGGCGCCGCCGCGATCACTCTGATCGGGGCCATCGACGACACCCTCGAGGGTGGTCTCCCCCCGTTCGTCAAGCTCGCGGGCCAGTTCGCCGCCGCGGCTATCCCGGTGGCCGCCGACGTGCGGGTGGAGAACATCACCCTGCCCTTCGTCGAGCCCCTCGATCTGGGCGACTGGGGAGTTGCTCTCACCCTCTTCGGGATGGTCGCCGTGATGAACGTCGTGAACTTCACCGACGGGGTGGACGGCCTGGCCGCGGGCGTGTGCACGATCGCCGCCGTGACCTTCGCCGTGATCGCGCTCTCGCTCGATCGCGTTGAAGCCGGGGTCCTCGCCGCCGCCGTAGCCGGGGCGAGCGTGGGCTTCCTGCGCCACAACTTCCATCCGGCGTCGATCTTCATGGGCGACTCGGGATCCAACCTGCTCGGCCTGCTCCTGGCCACGATCGCGATTCAGGGCGTGCTGAAGACGGCTGCCGTGGTGGCCCTCTTCTTCCCGCTCGTGATCCTGGCCGTGCCCGCGCTCGACGCCACCTTCGTGGTGGCCAAGCGGATCAAGTACCGGCGCCCCGTCTACTCGGCCGACCGCTGGCACTTCCACCACCGCTTCGCCGACATCGGCTTCTCCGCCCGGCGCACGGTGCTGTACCTCTACGGGTGGACCGTCTCGCTGGCCGCGCTCGCGCTCGCCCTGCGCTTCGTCCCGTACTCCGACAGCGACGGCCAGCTGAACGCCGGGTGGACGATCGTGATGGCGTCCTTCGGCCTGGCCGCCGTAGCAGCCAGCGTCTATCTCGTCCTGGTTCTCGAGATCCTCAAGTTCTCACGCTGGCGCGAGCGCCAGCTGCGCAAGGAGGCGCTGTCGGAGGCCGCCATCGAGGCGGAGATCGAACGAGAGGTGGAGACCGGCGAGTTCGAGTCGCTGCAGCAGCCCCGCTGAGCACCGCAGTTCCCGGAGGAGCGCAGGCCGATCGCCGATCGGCTGAGCACCGCAGTTCCCGGAGGAGCGCAGGCCGATCGCCGATCGGCTGAGCACCGTAGGTTCCTCTCTCTCAGAGCACTTCGACGCGAGGCCGCCCGGCGGCCACCCGGAAGCGGCCGATGCTGCGGGCGCCTCCATCCTTGTTCATCGCGTCCACGCCCTTGAACTCCACGAGCAGTTGGTCGCGGGTGGCCTCGAGGATGCCGTAGCCCCGGCTCAGCTGCTCGGTGTACTTGAGGTGGGGGTTGGTGATCCTGAGGTTGTTGCTCAGAAGCACGATCTGCTCCCTGGTCAGGGGAAGGCCGGTCGTGCCCTGCACTGTCTCAGGCACGCCGAGCGAGGTGATCGATCCGCCCACGAACTCGGTGGCGTGGCTCTCGGGTCCGCGCCCGTCCACGCCCACGTTGCCGGCGAAGAAGGTGTGGAGGTCGCCGGTCAGAAAGCTCACATTGGGGATGCCCATGGACGCGATGTAGGACATCAGCTCTCTCCGCTCGACGCCGTAGCCATCCCACGAGTCCTTGGTGATCTGCGCGCCCTGGACCAGCTCGAGGGACATGATCATCAGCTGGTTGCCCACCAGCCGCCATGTGGCGCCCGAGTTGCGCAGCCCGCGCTTGAGCCACTCGAGCTGCTCGCGTCCCAGGAACCTGCGTGGCTCGGACTCGGCCTTCGGGCAGGGCACGAAGAACTGGTCGCGGCAGGGCTGATCGTCGCGGTACTGGCGCTCGTCGAGCATGAACAGCTCGACGTTGGCGCCCAGCGGCAGCCGGCGGTAGAGGTCTGAGCCCTTCTCCGGGTTGCCGGTCACGGGCTTGAACGGCATGTACTCGTAGAAGGCGTCGTAGGCGGCGCGCTGGCGTGTCACGAAGGGCCCGCGACGGTCCCCCGCGGCGTCACCGGGGTTGCTGGCTGCGTAGTTGTCCTCCACCTCGTGGTCGTCCCAGGTAGCCACGAACGGATGGGCCGCGTGCATCGCCTGGAGGTCCGGGTCGGACTTGTAGAGGCGGTACTTGGCGCGGTACTCGGGCAACGTCTGCACCTCGCCGTCCGAGTTGGCGCCCAGCGTGTCCCTGCGCGGGCCCTCGTAGAAGGTGCGCTCGTAGATGTAGTCGCCCAGGCACACCACGAGATCGGCGTTCTCGGCGGCGATTGCGCGGTGGGCGTTGTAGAAGCCCGCCTGGTAGTCCTGGCAGGAGAAGAAGACGATCTTCAACGGCTCCCGCGAGTCGGCGGGGCGCAACGTGCGGAAGCGACCGACAGGGCTCGAGCCGGTGCGCGTCTCGAAGCGGTAAAAGTACTCGCGGCCCGGCTTGAGCGCCTTGCTGCTCAGACGCGTCTCCACCGTGTGGTCGCGCCCCGCGCGGGCCCTCACCCTTCTGCGCGCCACGACCCTGTTGAAGCCCGAGTCGCTTGCCACCTCGAGGTTCACGATCCGGTCGCGAGTGAATCCCTCAAGACGGCTCCACAGGGTGATCGCCTGCTGCGAGGGCATGCCCGACGCAACGCCCTGAGGGAAGGTGCCGCCCCGCGCAAGGGGGACCTTGCGCCGGCGGGCGAGCTTGGCCACCCCGGGATCCACGGCCACGCCGCCCAGGATCAGCGCCCCGGTGCCGATCCCCGCGTAGCCGAGCAGCTCGCGACGATCGATGGGGCGCTGCAGAGGGCCGTGCATGGAGACTCGACGCTACCGACAACTCGCGCGAGCCGGTGCACCTCCTGTGAAGAGGAGAGATGTCGAGCTCGGGCTATTCGCCCCAGAGGGTCGCGGTGAGGGTACGGGCCGAGGCGCGATCGCGGTGCTCGCCCAGGTAGATCCCCTGCCACGTGCCGAGCGCCAGGGCGCCGTCGCGCACCGGTAGTGACAGCGACGAGCCCAGCAGCGCGGCCTTGATGTGAGCGGGCATGTCGTCGGGGCCCTCGAGGGTGTGGGTCCAGTACGACGCCCGTTCCGGCACGGCCTCGTCGAACCAGCTCTCGAAGTCGTGGCGCACGTCGGCGCTGGCGTTCTCGTTGAGCGTCAGCGAGGCCGAGGTGTGCCGGATGAACAGGTGCACGACCCCCACCCCGAGGTCTTCGATCTCAGGCAGCGAGGACACCACCTCCCCGGTCACGAGGTGGAAGCCGCGGGGCCGGCGCCCCAGCTCGATGTCGCGTTGTACCCACATCTGGCGAGAAACCCGGACCTATCTTGGCGGAGGAATGGATTCGAGGGCAGGCCGGCCTGCCGTCGGAGCCACCCCGTGGATCTCACGCGGCAGCTGCCACGTCGTGGCAAGGCCCGCCTCTCCTCATATAGAGTCGGTTACCGGCCCGGGCCCCCCTTGACGACACACGCTCTGGAAACACCAAAGAACGCCGCCGAGGCCGGCACCGGCCTCACGATTCTCCGCTATCTCGACCTCCTCGTGCTGGCGCTCGCCCTGCCGCTGTTCGTGCTCACCGGCCTTCCCCTTCTGGGGTACGCCGCGGCCGCCGCGGCGTGGCTGGTCCAGCGTGTTGTCAACGCCCTCGCGACCCGCCGGGCGCAGGCGTCGGAGGACCCCCGCACGGTCGTCGGGCTGCTGGCCGGCAGCATGATCGGGCGCGGATATCTGGTGGCCGGATCGATCTTCGCGGTCGGCCTGGCCGGAGCGCGTGAGGACGGCCTCGCCGCCGCGATCCTCTCCATCACGCTGTTCACGATCTACTTCTCGACGCAGATGGTGGTCCGTCCCTTCGACCAGCCCTCCCCCCGGCGATGAAGACCCGGACGAAGGCCCTTCTCGCTTTCGGCGGCCTGGTCGTGCTGGCCGTGATCGTGAACCTGCTCGTGCCGAGCGAGGGCAAGAACGAGGA
>JACCUE010000328.1 GCA_013812005.1 Thermoleophilaceae bacterium | reverse complement strand
TCGTAGGGGGTGTCCGGAGCGGCCCCGAGGCCGCTCGTAACCCCGACGGAGGCCAACGCTCCGATGGTCACGGCGGCGAGAACCAGCGCACGCAGGTTGGTCCTATTGCTCTTGCGCTCCTGCTGCTCCGCCCGTCCGTGCTTGAAATGACCCCGCATCTATCGTCTCCCCCTGCTGTCGAAATTCATCGAAGTGCGCGCAGCACAGCGCCGCGTACTACCCCCTCGTGCTTCGCAGGTTAGAGCGCGGTGCGGGGTCGTCAATCCGTAGAGCTACGTATTTTTCCCGAGGGCCGCGGCTTTCTCCGCTCCGTTTCGCTCAGGTGTGGTGAGGGCGTGCCTGGAGTCGACGCTCAGCTTCCGCATCGCGGACGCCACGTGCGCCTCGACGGTGCGTGGCGAAACGAAGAGGATGTCCGCGATCTCCCGGTTCTTGAGGCCCGATCCAGCCAGTCTGGCCACCTCGTCTTCACGCGGGGAGAGCTCGTTGCCGTACGCCCGGCGCCCCCCGCGCGAGGGCGGCGCGATGCCCTGGGCCTTGAGCTCGGCCCGGACGCGCCCAATGTCCCCGGTGGCCTGAAGATCGCCAAAGGCCTGGAGCGCGCCCAGAAGCAGCGCTGCCCCCTGGTCGGAGTCGGTTGCGAGCAGGCAGCGGGCTCGCCGCTCGCGAGCCTGGGCCGCCTCGTAGGGGCTCGGCAGCTCGCTCCACGCACCGTCTGCCCTCGCGAAGAACCGAGCAGCGGCCTGGTGGCCGGCTTCGGCTTCCGCCACCAGACCCTGGCAGAACAAGCTGGCGCCGTGGGCGGCCGGCGCGTCTCGTCCCACGAGGCCCCTCGCGAACTCTCTCGCCAGATGACCGGCGCTGGTCTGCTGTCCGCACGCAAGCAAGGCCTGCACCGCCACGGGGACCAGCTCCCGGCCCCACAACCAGATCCCCTTGCGCTTGAGCGTCTCGAGCCCGAGGACGGCGATCCGTGCCGCCGCCTCGGAATCGCCCTGAGAGAGGCGGATGCGGGCAAGCCACGCGGACGCGGTCACACGGGCCGACATCCAGCGCCTGGCGTGGGCGCGCTCCTGGATCGCCTCGAAGCGGCGCTCAGCCTCCTCCACCCGGCCGCGGCAGAACACCAGAGACCCCAGGATCAGGTCGTTGCCGACCGCCAGCACCGGCCTTGGCGACCCGCTCTGCGCAAGCTTGCCGAGACGCGACTCGAGCTCGTCCCACCGTCCGATCCGCCAGTCCAGCGATGCTCGTACGCTGGCGCTCCACGGATCCCACCACACCCCACCGAGCTCGTCGTCCAGCCGCCCCACCTCCGCCAGGAAGGCCTCGGCCCTCCGGTAGTGGCCGAGGCCGAGCGTCACCACCGAGAGGCTGTGATAGGCGTGCAGCAGCTCCAGCTTCTCCTCGACCGATCGCTCCCCCAGGCGGATCTTCTCGAGTGCGCGCCATCCCTCCGGGTCACCCACCGACAGCAGGATGGCGGCGCGCTGCGCGCAGACGACCGTCTCCGTGACCGGGTCGTGGCTGAGCGCCGCCGCCCCGGTAGCCTTGGGAAGCCAGGCAAGGTCGTCGCCGACGCTGCCTTCCCTCAACACCGGCCAGGCGAGGTTCACCATCGCGCGGGCGGCCAGCTCAGGCCGGTGGCGCAACTCGGTGACCGCCTGCACCATCTCGTCGTGCCAGCCGACGTCGTTGCCGACGTTGAACCGCAGGCGGGCGAGGCGGAAACGCAGCTCGCCACGGACGCCGACGGGCATGGGCTCGTCGTCGAGGATGTGCTCGAGCAGGTCGATCGCGGTCTCGGGGCGGTCGCCGTAGACAGCTGCCGAGCCCAGCTTCACCGCCATCCGGATCCTCGCCGCCCGGCGCAGACCGGGAGCGGTGAGCGCCTGCTCGAGAAGCTCGGCGGCAGCTCGATCGTCCCCGAGCGAGCTGGCCATGTCGGCGGCCTGCTCCGCGTAGCGCGCCCACTGCCTCGGACGATCGGCCTCCCGGAAGTGGTGCGCGAGCAAGGCGAGGGGGCGCGGCTCGGGCTGTGACGCGAGCGCCCGGCCGGCGCGTAGGTGCAGCCGGTGCCGCTCGGGACCCAGGATCCCTTCATACACCGCCTGCGCCGCGAGTGCGTGCCGAAGCCCGTAGCCGCCAGGCTGCTCCACGACCAGACCGGAGACCAGGGCCTCGGTCAGCCCGCTGGCAGCCCGCGCGGGCGCGAGACCCGCCACGCTCATGATCAGGTCCTCCCCGGCGGCCATCCCGAGCACGGCCGCAGCTCGGGTCATCAGCCGCGCGTCGTCGGTGAAGGGCTCCATCCGCTCGCGGATCGACTCCTGGACCGCGGGCGGAACCCCCACTTCGTCCAGCTCGGCTCGGGTTCGCCCCCGATCGCCGAAGTCGAGCGTGCCCCGGTCTCCGAGCAGCCGCAGGACCTCCTCCAGGGCGAAAGGGATCCCCGCCGTTCGCTTGTGCAGGTACGTCGCGAGCTCGTCCGAGATCCCGTCGCGGCCGAGGATCGCGCACGTGAGGCTTCGCAGCTCCTCGGCTTCAAGGGGGCAGACCTCGACGGTGGCCGTGAGCACGTCCTTACACCCCGTGGCAAGCCCGAGCAGGCGGGAGGACCGACTCAGATCCTCTCGGCGGTAGGTGAGGACCAGACTGAGGTGCTGCGGAGGCTCCGCCAGAAGGAAGTCGAGGAACTCCAGGGTGCCCTCATCCGCCCAGTGGAGGTCCTCCAGGACGCACACCGTTGGTCCGAGAGCGCCCATCAGCTCACGAAGAGCTCGGAAGGTGCGGTGTCGTTCGGCGCGGCCGTCGCCCACCGGGGCCGGCTGCACCGGAAGCGAGTCCGCGAGCTCGGGGAGCAGCGGCCTGAGTGCCCCGACCACCGGGTTCAGAGGCCGGCTCGGCGGCTGCCTGGCAGCGCCTCGAAGCGCTTCTACCACCGGTCCGAGCAGGAACGGCTCCCGCAGTCGATGGCAGTGACCAACGAAGGCGGATCTCGTGGCAGCCGCCGGGTGGCACAAGGCCTCGTGCACAAGTCTGCTCTTGCCGATTCCCGCTTCGCCCTCCACCAGGATGACGGCCGGGGGATCGTCCAGCGCCTCCAGGAGGAGGGCCAGCTCACGCTCGCGGCCGATCAGGTGGGCCGAGGACAGCCGACCGGCCCTTTGCTCGTCCCTCCCCGCGGCCCTCCGCCCTTCCGCGGGGGTGGTGGCGTGCCTGGCGTCTGCCGCAGGCGATCGATCCAACGTAGGCGTCTCCCGCATCCGGGACTTGACGCTAGAGGAAGAGCCGCGCCGCCTGTAAGGGCCGCCGACACATAGCGGCGCGCCCCGGGCCGCTCCATCCCGTCTGGATCGGCTTGCGCCACATGGGGCCTACGGGGCGGGGTTGCGAACTGATCCCGCAAGCGCCGGAGCCTCCGCATGCCGCTCCGCCACGACCTCCCAGTCGATCGTGTGAAACCACGCATCGATGTAGTCGGGCCGGCGATTCTGGTAGCGCAGGTAGTAGGCGTGCTCCCAGACGTCGAGGCCCAGCAGCGGCGTCAGCCCGTCGCTGATCGGGTTGTCCTGGTTGGGAGTCGAGACGACCGCCAGCCGTGAGCCGTCGTGGACGAGCCACGCCCAGCCCGAGCCGAAGCGCCCGACGGCCGCCTCCTTGAGCTCGGTCATGAAGTCCTCGAAGGACCCGAACGCGGCGGCGATCGCCTCACCCAGCTCGCGCTGCGGCTCACCGCCGCCGTCCGGGCTCATGCTGCGCCACAGCATGCAGTGGTTGTACTGGCCGCCGGCGTTGTTTCGCACGGTGGCGCGCAGGTCAGCCGGCAGCTCGTCGAGGCGCGTGAGGATCTCCCGCGGGCGCACGTCCTGCCACTCGGTGCCCGCCAGCGCCGCGTTGGCCTTGTCCACATAGGCCTGGTGATGGTGGTCATGGTGAAGCCGCATCGTCTGCTCGTCGATGTGCGGCTCGAGCGCGTCATAGGCGTAGCGCAGGTCGGGCACCTTGTAGGGCATGGGCTCTCCTCGCTCGGGGCCTCGATGCTAACCGACGCCTCAGCTTCGGCGGGCCAGAACCCCCAGCACCTCGACGCGCCGACTCTCGGGGTCGCGCGTGAAGCGCACCTGCCAGTCGCCGACCCGAAGCCGCCACTCGTCAGGCAAGCCGGGGAGCCTGGTGACTTCTCCCTGCGGTGGATCGCCGGTGAGGTGATCGAGAGCCGAGACGACCCGCCGTTGGCTCGGCGGCACAAGACCCCGAAGGTCGCGCCGGGCGCGAGCCGAGAAGACCCAATTGCTGGACTCGATCAAGCGATCCCGCGCTTGATCTCCCCGGCACTGAAGAGCTCGTGGCGGGCGATCTGCGCTCGTGCCTCACGAGCGCCCTCGTCCTCCTCGGGCGTGGTCGGCTCGTCGTCGGCCGGAGCGCTGTCGAGCAGCTCGTCGAGCGCATCGGGCTGCGAGCTGCGAGGGATGAGCTCGAGTGCCTCGGCAGCCTCGGACTCGCTCAGGTCTTCGATCACCATTCTCAGCTTCTCCTTGGCGGTCATCGCAGATCGCAGAGCTACCGGCCTTTCGGGCCGCCGTTGCCGCCGCCCGCAAGCTTTGCCTCGATCGCCTCGCCCGCCTCGGCGAGAGCGACCAACGCGCTCTTGTCCAACTCGGCCGTCGGAGCGCCCGCCCCCGCGGCGGGCGCCGCGAGCTGGTAGTGGCGGTGGGGCTTGTCGACCCACACGAGGTACCAGCCGGGACCGGCCTCGGCCTGCCCGCCACGGGATCCGGTCTGCTCACCGCGCTGCACTCCTGCGTGGTAGACGAGCGCGACGACCGTCCCGGCGACGACGCCGCCGTAGGTCGAGCCGATGCGCACCCACGTGTGAGTCTGTTCGGATTCGGCGGTCATGCAGAACAGGATCGCAGGACCGCGCGCCGAGCCTTGCGGCGGCGCCCC
>JACCUE010000195.1 GCA_013812005.1 Thermoleophilaceae bacterium | reverse complement strand
ACCTGACCGGGGTGGCGGCCACCACCAAGTACGTGTTCGACCTCAAGCCGGAGGAGGACGTGTTCTGGTGCTCGGCGGACGTCGGCTGGGTCACCGGCCACTCCTACATCGTCTACGGGCCGCTGCTGAACGGCGCCACGTCGGTGATGTACGAGGGCGCCCCCGACTATCCCGACAAGGACATCTGGTGGAAGCTGTGTGACCGCTACGACGTCACGATCTTCTACACGGCGCCGACCGCCATCCGCTCCTGCATGAAGTGGGGCGCCGAGCATCCGGCAAGGCACGACCTGTCCAAGCTCAGGCTGCTCGGCACGGTGGGCGAGCCGATCAACCCGAAGGCCTGGATCTGGTACCACCTCGTGATCGGCGGGACACGCTGTCCCGTCGTCGACACGTGGTGGCAGACCGAGACCGGGCACATCATGATCGCCCCGCTGCCCGGCATCACGGCCACCAAGCCCGGCTCGGCCACCACGCCCTTCCCCGGCATCGAGGCGGAGGTGGTCGACGAGCAGGGCGACGAGGCGGGCTCCGAACAGGGATTGCTGGTCCTGCGCAAGCCGTGGCCGGGCATGCTGCGCAACCTGTACAGGGATCCAGACCGCTTCAAGGAGACCTACTTCTCGAAGTTCGGGCCCACCACGTACTTCGTGGGCGACGCCGCCCGCCGCGACGAGGACGGCTACTTCTGGGTGATCGGCCGCGTGGATGACGTAATCAACGTGTCCGGGCACCGGATGTCGACCGCGGAGGTGGAGTCGGCGATCGTCTCCCACCTCAAGGTGGCCGAGGCAGCGGTGATCGGCCAGAGCGACGAGGACTCGGGCCAGGCGATCTGCGCCTTCGTCACGCTCGAGGGCGATCGCGAGGGCGACGACGAGATGGTGGCCGAGCTGCGCGAGCACGTGGCCAAGCGGATCGGCAAGCTCGCGCGGCCCAAGCGCCTCGTCTGGACCGCCGACCTGCCCAAGACCCGCTCGGGCAAGATCATGCGCCGGCTTCTGCGCGACATCGCCGAGGGCCGCGAGTTGGGCGACGTGACCACGCTGCGCGACCCGGACGTGATGTCAGCGCTCGAGGAGAAGGTGGCCGCCCGCCGCGACGAGGCCGACGCCTAGGGAGGGGAAAGCTGCGGGCCCCTCAGCGTCTGCGGGCGGGGGCGGGCGGCGCCGGTGCCGGATCCTGGCCGCTCTCGCCCAGGTTGCCGTTCACCTTGGGACCGCGGCCCGGTATCGGCCTGGCTTCGGCGCGGCAGCTGCGCCCGCGGCAGGTGACCAGGCGGCGAAGCTCGCGCTGCAGCGCCCCTCGGGTGTCGCGGTAGCGCGTGGCCGTGTGGCGCGAGTTGAGCTGGTGAGGGTCGCGCCGCATGTCATACAGCTCACGGCTGCCGTTGCGATAGGCCACGTACAGGTAGTCCTCCGTGCGCACGGCCGCGTAGGTGAGGATGTTGCGCAACGGCGCAACCGGGCCCTGGTCGGGCTCCAGGCGACCCGGTCTCTGGCCGCCCGTCTCCATCAGCAGCACACGCTCGGTGCGCAGCTTGGGGTCGAGGGCGTAAGGCAGCATGGAGCGCCCGTCCATGGTCTTGCCGGATCGCCCGTCGGCGATGTCGAGCAAGGTGGGGGCGAGGTCGATGTTGCCAACCAGCTCCTGAGAGGTCTTGCCGCGCTTGATACCGGGCCCCGAGATCAGCAACGGCACCCGGACCGACGGGTCGTAGGGCAACATCTTGCCGCTGCGCACCCGGTGCTCGCCCTGCAGGAAGCCGTTGTCGGAGGTGAACACGATGTAGGTGTTCTTGTAGACGCCCGAGCGGCGCAGCTGGCCCACGATCCCGGCCACCGCTTCGTCCACCGCCAGCAGCGACTCCTGCCGGGTGCGGTAGTTGGCGGTGATCTCGTCGACGTTCTCCTGGCTCAGCGGCGGCGAGCGGCGCTGCACGTAGCCGGGCTTGTCGGACAGGTCGGCTTCGTCGAAGGATGGCGGACGGGGGAGGGGCGCCTCTGAGAACGCCCCGACGTGCCGGGGCGCGGGCCGCGCCGGCAGGCGCTGGCGGTCGCTGCGGATCTCATGATGGGGGGCCAGAGGGGCCAGCGAGAGGAAGAAGGGGGCGCGCTTGTTCGCGCGGCGGCGGATGAAGTCGACAGCCTTGGCGCGGTAGACGTCGGTCTGGTAGAGCGCCGGGTCTTCGATGTCCTCGGAGCCGTAGGTGTTGAACACGCCGTTCTCGTTGAGCGTGTACCCCCACATCCGGTAGGTCGAGGGATCCACCGAGCCCTTCCACTCGTCCCACCCGGGGGGCACGTCGGCCGGAGTGTCGCTGCCGTAGCCGTTGAGGAACTTGCCGATGTGGCTCGTGTAGTAGCCGGACCTCTTCATCCACACGGGCAGCGAGTTGGCCTTGTCGAAGCGCCCGTAGCCGCCGGTGGGCGGGTGGATGCCCATCACGCCGTGGTTGTGGGCGTACTGGCCGCTGAGGAACGTGGCCCGCGACGGGCAGCAGAGCGGATAGGACACGAACGAGTTGTCGAAGGTGACCCCGCGCCCGCCGATCAGCCGCTTGGTCCGCGACATCACGTCGAGATCTTGCAGCGTCTGATCGTCGGTCATGATCACCACGACGTTGGCGCGCTTGGACTTGGCCTGCGCCGTGCCGCCCGGAGCCGAGGAGCTCTCCCCCGGCGCCAGCGCCAGCAGGGCGAGCGCGCACAGGCATGC
>JACCUE010000279.1 GCA_013812005.1 Thermoleophilaceae bacterium | reverse complement strand
CGGCCTCGACGAGGCCACAACGGTGGAGTCCGGCCTGCCGCTGGCTCTTGTGGTGCTCGGGGTGATCGCGCTGTCCTGTCACGCGGCGATGCGTGAGGAGGAGCGGGGCACAGCCTGGCGCGACGAGGCCCGTCGAGACGGGCCTCGCGCATAGCTCGATATGGGATGCTCACGCCCATGAGCAAGCGGCGCAACGACTCGACGGCCGCACGTGTCGGCGCTTTGCGGCGCACGCAGATCTCAACCGTGTGGCCGAGGCCGTCACCTATCGGACGGCGATCCCTGAAGGCATGAGTTGGCTCGATGACCTGGCACGAATCCCGGTGGATGTGTGGCTGGACGACGACGGCCACATCCGACGTGTCCGCCACACGAGTGGAGGCGCCGATGCTTCGACGGAAATCAGCACACTCGACCTGACCGAGCTCGGGATCGAGCTCTGCTCGGATTGGTCTCATCTGCCCGCCGGAGTCGGCATCGGGGGACACGACCGGCCGTGACCACGGCCGCGGCAGTCCCGCACACGCGCGGGGAGTTGGAGGGCGACGAGGCGCTCGAGACCCTGCGCCGGACGGGGCGTCGCCGACTCGTGCTCGACTCGGTCGCCCGGTTTCGCGCCGCGGACGGCTTCAGCCACTCCCGGGCCCTCGCCTTCCAGGTCACGCTGACGCTGTTCCCGGCACTGATCGCGGTGGTGGGCCTGGCCGAGGCGCTCGGACAGGAGACCTTCCGCCGCGTCGTTCAGGAGACCATCAACGCGCTGGCGCCCGGCGCCGCCGGCGACATCCTCACCGAGGCGCTGCAGCAGGGAACCAGCAGCGCGGCGCAGGAGTCGGGCGAGACGGCCCTCACGGCGGGGTTCCTGGCCGCCGTGGCAGCCGGCACCGGGGCGATGGCTCAGGTCGAGCGCGGAGCCAACCGCATCTACGGGGTCGAGCGCGACCGGCCTTTCATCCGCAAGTACGCGACGGCCCTGCTGCTCGCCCTGTCGGCGGGCGTACTCGGCCTGCTCTCGCTCGTCCTGCTGGTGGGAGGCAGCGCGATCAGGGACGCCGTCGACGGGGGCGACACGTTCGACCTCGTGTGGATGATCGCGCGCTGGCCCTTGGGCCTCGCCTTCGTCGTGGCCTCGGTCTCGCTGCTGCTCGAGTACTCGCCCAGCCGCCGCCAGCCGGAGCCCTCGTGGCTCGCCTTCGGCGCCGGGGCCGCCGCGGCGCTCTGGCTCGTGTTCATGGCGCTGCTGGCCATCTACATCAGCGCCACCGACTCCTTCGGCGCCACCTACGGCCCGCTCGCGGGCACGATCGGCGTCCTGCTCTGGAGCTTTCTCACCTCGATTGCGCTCTTCCTCGGCCTGGCCTTCGCCGCTCAGCTGGAGGCGGTGCGTGCCGGGGTGCCCGCGCCTCGCGCCGACCGCGAGGAGAACGGCTGAACGGCGCGTGGATCCGCTCACTTGACCGACCAGTGCGACGGGCGGCTCGCCCGGTGATGCCGTATGGTCGCTCGCCGGATCAATAAGACGGGCCTGCGTGCACCCGCCGGCCGCGACCCCGACACGGAGGACTGATAGCCGCATGAGGTGGTGGGGGTGGGGTCACGACGGCGTTTCGTTCACCCACGAAGACAAGCCGGCTCTCGGAGGCTTCCTGCGGCAGCGCATCGACCTCGACGTCTCGGGTGTGACGTCGGTGCCCGTCGCTTTCGAGGACCTTCGTATTACCGAGCCGTCGCTGTCGCCGGGACTGCAGGCCGCCCTCGAGCAGGCGCTCGGCGGCGGCCCGGCATCGACTGACCCGCTCGACCGACTGGAGCATGCGCGCGGCAAGAGCCTGCGCGATCTAGTCCGCCATCGCCGCGGTGAGCTCGGTCGGCTTCCCGACGTCGTTGTCCGGCCGGGCGACGAGGACCAGGTGGCGGCTGTCCTGCGCGCGGCGCTCGACGCCGACGCCGTGCTCATACCCTTCGGCGGCGGCACGAGCATATCCGGGAGCCTCGAGGCCTCGGAGGAGGAAGAGCGCACGGTCATATCGCTCGACCTGTCGCGGCTGTCGGGGGTGCTCGCCGTCGACGCGGCATCCCGCCTGGCCCGGATCCAGGCCGGCGCGTTCGGCCCGGACCTGGAGCGCCAGCTCAACGCCAGAGGATGGACGCTCGGCCACTTTCCGGACAGCTTCACGCACTCGACGCTCGGCGGCTGGATCGCCACGCGCTCGTCGGGCATGCAGTCGGACCGCTACGGGGACATCGGCGACCTGACGCGCGCGGTGCGCGTCGTCACGCCCGCGGGGCTGCTCGTTACGCGCCCGGTGCCCAGCACATCAACCGGCCCGAGCGTGCGGGAGATGGTGCTGGGCAGCGAAGGGCGCTTGGGCGTGATCACCGAGGCGACCCTGCACGTGCGGCGGGTACCCGAACAGCGGATCATCCTCGGCTATCTGTTCCCGACATGGGCTGACGGCCTCGCGGCCATGCAGGACATCGCCGCCAGCGAGGCGGCCGTGTCGGTCACGCGCGTGTCCGACGCGAGTGAGACGGCATTCTCCTTCGCGACTCGGAAGCGGCCCTCCATCCTCGACCGGCTCAAGTCCAAGGCGCTCACCACGTACCTGCGACGCCGGCACGGCTTCGATGTCGAGGCCATGTGCCTGTCCTTCATCGGCTACGAGGGCAGCCGGCGCCACGTCGAGGCCCAGCGCAAGCTCGTGGGGCGGATCGTCGGCCGCCACGGCGGGGTGTGCATCGGCAGCTCCCCCGGTGAGCTCTACGACCAGAAGAAGTTCGACACGCCGTACATCCGGGACTTCCTGCT
>JACCUE010000259.1 GCA_013812005.1 Thermoleophilaceae bacterium | reverse complement strand
TCGGTGTCCGGTGCCTGCTCGAGCGCGCGCTCGCGGGGAAGGCTCGGCCGCGGCTCGTCGGGCCGGAGCACGTTCTCCATCTCGACCACGTGCGAGGTGGGCACGACGTCGTCGAGGTCGAGCTCGGAGATCTTCTCGATGTGGTCGAGAATGGTGGACAGCTCGCCGGTCATGCGCTCGACCTCCTCCTCGGTGAGGCGCAGGCGGGCTAGGCGGGCCACGTGCAGGACCTGGTCGCGATCGATCATTGCGGCGATTCTAGGTGGACGGTTGGATTGGGCGGCCTCCGCGGTGTTGGCGCATCGCTTTCACGTGGAAACGTCGCGCGGTTGGTCCGCGGCCGCGTCGGCTTCAGGAGTCGCCAGTGGGCCGCTCGGGGCGGTTCTGTTCCATTCAGGGGTGGCAGGAAGACCCCTGGATGGACGCTGCGCGCGGGCCCTGGGACCGCGACCTAGGCTGGGTCCGTGGCGCGTCAGGTCATTGCGCTTGTCTATGCCCGCGTGAGGCAGCCATCTCCTCCGCGTAGCATCCCGCCCATGACCGCATCGGTCGAGCGCAGCCTACGAGAGCGCCACGCCGAGTTGGAGGCCCGGCTCGCCGGCCTCACGCGGGCGCCCGAACGCGGATCCGGGATCAGCTTCGGCAAGCGGGTCGGCGACGGGACGGTCGAGGCGGTGAGCCGGCTCAACGACGTTGGCGTAGTCGACAGCCTGAACGCGTCCAAGGAGCGAGTGGAGCGCGCCCTGGCGAAGCTCGCCGAGGGGACTTACGGCACCTGCGATGTGTGCAGTGGGGAAATCCCGACCGCGCGCCTGGAGGCCCACCTCGAGAGCGTCGTGTGCGTGAGCTGCGGTCGCCACGCGCGCCGCGCTCCCTGAAGGCTGCCGAGCGGCTGAAGAGGTTCACGGGTGCCGGCGGCGGAGCCGATCGAGGTGAAACTCGGCGGCTGCTCGCAACTCCGGTGCGCGCTCCGGATTCCTCCAACACCAGGCCGCTACGCAGCAGCTGCGCACGTCACGCAGAAGGGGCAGCAGCCCGCGGTCGACCAGTGGGAAAGCCGTGAGGGCTTCGTCGGGGAGACCGGTCAAGTCCCACTCCAGCGGGCCGACGCAGGCCGCCTCGAAATCGATCCAGCGAAGCCCATCGTCGGCGGCGAGCAGATTTCCCAGATGGACCTCGCCGTGCAGAACGCGAGCGCTGACAGGCGTCGCAGCGAGCTTCCCGACAAGGCGCGTGTGCAGGTCCGCCAGGAACGCACGGTCGGCGCCGGGCAGTGCCGGCAGCGGCTCGGCGGCAAGGATGGCGCCGGCGTCCTCGACATGAGCCGTGAACGGGGGCAGCTCTCCCGGGTAGCCGTCGAGCACACCGTGCAGCGCGGCCAGGCTGCGCCCTACCGCGCGGCCGTCCACCACGCCGTCCGCGTCGTTCGGGCACCAGTCCCAGTAGCTCAGCACCAGCCCACCGGCGTAATGGGGCCCCGCCGGAAGAATCGTCGCCGGCGATACCGTGGGCGCGCCCTGTTCAGCCAGATAACGCCCGACGGCGAGCTCACGCGCGATCGACCCCGCTCCGGACGCTCGGTGGTGTGAGATCGCGACCTTCGCGACGACCGGGGTCGGAGCGAGGTGAACCACGACGTTGTTGGAGTGATGCAGCACGCGCGGTGTGGTGGCCGCGACGCCGCAGCCGGCCGCGACGGCTACGGCCGCCTCGACGGCGCGATCGACGCGCCCCCGGTCGGCGCTCATCCCTCGAGCACGCTCTCGAGGTATTGCTCGAACCGATCGAGCTCCCATGTTGGCGGCAGGTCCTCCAGATCGAGGTCGGCAAGCGCGATGTCGAGGAGGGTGACGAGATCCCAGTAGTGCTGGTCGGCCTCCGTGTCGGATGAGAGACGGCGGTAGTGGGCGAGAAACCCATCGGCGGCATCGAGCCCGTATCCGACCGCGAGGTTCCACCGCATATGCGCCGTATCCACGGCTGCCGGGCCCCAGGATGCCTGGGTCCAGTCGACCACTCCCGTCAGGCGACCATCGCTCCAGAGCGTGTTGCCCGGGTGGTAGTCGCGGTGGATGAAGCACTCTCTGCCCGCCGGAGGGACGCCGGCCGCCACCGCCGAGGCCCGCTTCCAAAGGCCTGGCTTGCGTGCCCAGTCCGGAGGAGCGGCGGCAGTCAGGTCCTCGTAGTAGCGCCTGTACGGGGGTAACCGCGTACGCGCCTCGCTGTCGATCGCATGGATCGCAGGCAGGGCCTCAGCGAGTTGCCTCACGAAAGCGTCGATGTCGCGCGGCTGCCGCGGCGGATCGCCCGGCAGCTTGTCGGTGAGCAGGGCGGGCACGTCGCAGGCAGAGCCGTCGAGATCGGCGGCGATCACGCGGGGAGTCACAACCGCCGACTGTCCTAGCAGCTCGAGGGCGACAGTCTCGCGCGCGGGTGTGAAGTCGGGATCCTCTGACTTCCATTCGGGCCTTGCCCAACGGCGCAGGACGACCTCCTGCTCGCCGCCGCCCGGCTCGCGAACGGCCACCACGTGGTTCGCGTGCCAACGGCCTTCGGTCAACCGGCGGACGCAAACGACCTCAGCTTCCGGGCCGATCGACGCGGCGACCCAATCGAGCGCCTCGACGGGTGGCCGCAGCAGGAGCGGGTTGTCGAATTGGCCAGCCAAGGGTGTTCACGCGCCCCGCTACGAGCCCCAGCTCAGGCGGACATCGGAGCCGGCAGCTCCCCGTGGAAAGCTCACCTCGACCCGGAGGTCGTGGCCGGCCGGGCGGCCGCGCTGCTTCCATCCCTCGGTCAGGCCCAGCAGCAGGCGCTCCGCGTCCCTGTCGCCGTAGGACTCGATGCGGGTGAAGGTCTTCGCGCCGCCGGCGAGGAGCGCAAGCCCGTCCCCGTTCTCGCTGATCACCCCGATGCGTGGCCAGCCGCCGACCAGCCGATCCTCGGGTGCCTCGATCGTCAGGTAGAGGCTGAGCGCTGGACGCGGAGCTCGCAGCCCGAGCTCGTGGACGCGCGCCTCGGAGAGCGCCAGCGACAGCAGCCGCTGCCTGCGCGCCGCCGACAGCCGGCGGAGCGCCTCGCCGCTCAGCTGGGCGAGCGAGCGAGACCGATCATCGATCCGCTCGATCGCGCCAAGACTGGGAGGCGGCGACGCAACCGGTGCACCGGGAGCGTCGCGCAGCGGCATGAAGCCGCCATACAGCACCGCCTCTGAGCGCAGTGCCTGCGAGAGCTTGCGAAAGGTGACGATCGCCTGGGCCTGGCCTCGTCGATGGACCAGCGGCAGCTCGAGAAGGCCGCCCTCGGAGAGCTGTTCGTGCCAGGCGCGCGGCACGGTCGGCGTGCTGGCGGTCACGATGATGCGGTCGTAGGGCCCGGCCCGCGGCCAACCCTCGCGGCCGTCGCCTCGCACCAGCTTCGCCGGTGACTTCACGCTCGCCAGGCCACGGCGCGCGCGTCGTGCGGTGGCGGGGTCCAGCTCGACCGAGATCACCCGGCCCCGGGCGCCGACGATCTTCGCCAGCAGCGCGGCGTTGTAGCCGGTGCCTGCACCGACCTCGAGCACCCGCTGGCCGGGGCGCAGGTCGAGCTGCTCAAGCATCGAGGCCATCATGGACGGCTGAGAGGAGGAGCTCGTGGGGATGCCGCGTTCGTCGTGCGAGGTGACGATCGCCTCGTCCTGGTAGACCCGCTCGAGTCCCTCGCGCTTGGTGATCTCGGGGAGAAAGCGCTCGCGCGGCACAGTGAGGAAGGCTCTCCGCACCGGCGGGCTCGTCAAGCAGCCGTTTTCCTCGAGCCGCTCGACGAGCTGACGGCGAAGCCGCGCGCTCCCCGGCACGCGGCGCGCCGGTCCCCCAGACCTCCTCGCTTTGGGCGGCACGGGGTGACGCTACCTCAGGCGATGGAACCGAAGGCGCGCGCGCCTCCACGCGAGGCGGCAACTGCCCAAGTTGCATCGTGGTGCACGCGAGAGGCACGCGTGGATGGGTTCAAATCCCTACCCCGCACCGTCACGCCCCGCACCGTGGCTCCGGTGCCGGGCACGGTCACGACGCACGACCGGGTGCTGAGCTGCGCGGCGAGGGTGGGTCAGGGGATATCGCGCAGGTGAGCCCGCAGGTGCGCCGGATCATGCCGAGGGCCTGGACTCACGCGTCCGCTTGGGCGAGGGCCGGAAGGGAGCGGGTGATGAGCCCCTCGGCCACAGCCCATTCGATCGTCCGGCGGAAGGTGTCGGCGGTCGGCGTGTAGGTCAGGCCGAGCTC
>JACCUE010000191.1 GCA_013812005.1 Thermoleophilaceae bacterium | reverse complement strand
GTGATTGGTGGGACGGTGTTGGGTCGTGTGGGTCGTCCTGATGTTGGTAAGGCGGCGCATTTGGAGTTTGGGATTCGCCCGGCGGGTGAGGGCGCGCCGGAGATCGATCCGAAGCCGATCCTGGATGGTTGGAAGCTGTTGGAGGCGACGGCGATCTATCGGGCGTCGGGGCGCAATGTGCTTCATGGCGCTGATGGGGATGGGTTCTCGATCGGCCAGATCTTGTTGTTGCCCAAGCCGTTGCTCGAGCGCCGGGTGCTGTCTGATGAGCGGATCGAGATCTATGACTGTGGCCGTGATGACATCCGGTCGGGTCAGATCGACCGGCGGGTGTTGGCGGGGATGGCTTATCTGGCGGAGTCGGGTCTGCGCCCGACGATCACGAGCTTGAAGTGTGGCCATGGCTTTTTCACCAGTTCGGGGAATGTGTCGCATCATTCGTCGGGTAACGCGATGGATATCGCCCAGATCAATGGTGTGCCGATTCTCGGTCATCAGGAGCCGGGTGGGGTGACTGAGCAGTCGGTGCGGCGGCTGATGGCGTTGCAGGGCACGATGGCCCCGGATCAGATCATTTCGCTGCTCGAGCTCGGCGGGTCGACGTTCGCGATGGGTGATCATGCCGATCACATCCATGTCGGCTTCTCGCCGATGTTCGGTGAGAACGGCAAGCTCGGCAAGCAGGCGCTGGCGGTGCTCAAGCCCGGCCAGTGGTCAGACCTGATCGCTCAGCTGCGCGAGATCGACAACCCGGTCGTGCCCACGAAGCCGTCGAAGTACTCGCTGCCCGCCGACAAACGCTCCTCACCCGCCCACAAGGGCGAATAGGGGAGGAGCGCAGCCGGAACGTTGTTCCGGCGAGCACCGCACCTTCTCCCTCGGGAGGAGCGCAGCCGGAGACTCCTCGTGAGCCCCGCGCCGTGAGTTCTCCGGCGCGTCCCGCGCTGTTCGGCTTCGTGCAGTTCGAGTTCGGGTTCCTGCTCGGCCCGGGAGACGGGCGCTTCCTGATCCGCTCCGCCCCGGGCGAGGATCCCGACCGGGTGCTCGTCCTGACCACGCTCGGCGCCGCGGAGCGCCGGCGCTTGCGCAAGAGCCGCGGGCGCACTGTCCAAGAGGGCGCGCCGGCACCGGTGCCCACCACGCGGGCCACTCTCGTGCGTCCTCGGCCCTTCGAGGCCGAGGGCGCGGCGAGAGGCTGGCTGGACGGGCTGCGGAGCGATGAGGACCGCGCGCATGCCGAGCTGGCCGACGCCGCCGGCGTCCTGGGCCGCGCGCTGCACGCCCACCGCGTGGCCCACGCCGACCCATACGCACGGGACGTCTCCTTTAGGCAGGCACTGGTGCTGCGTATCGGCTTCGGCGACGGCGAGGCCGTGGCCGACGGCCGCTACGTCGAGGCCTGGGAGCTGCCCGCCGAGGCCCGGCGTACCAGCCGCTCGATGGAGGCGCCCGAAGAGCGCTTTGCCGCGCTGCTCGGAGCGCGGGAGCACGTGCTGGCCTGCGAGGAGCTCGTGCTGCGAGCACGGGCGGACCTTGACGCCGAGCGGCCGCGCCAAGCCGCTCTGCAGGCGCGCGTGGGACTCGAGGGCGTGCTGGCCGAGCTGGAGGGGGAGATCCCACCCGACCGGCGGGCGGCACTCGAGGACGATAGGGCGGCTGTGGGCGATGCCGCCAACGTCGCGCTTCGGGGTGACCTGAGTGAGGAGCTCGCCGGCGCTCTCGCCGAGGCGATCGGGCGCATGGAGGCAGTGCTCAGGTCGCGCCGGCTCTCCAGCTCCTCGTGACCCGCCCCGGCGGGTTGCAGAGGATGCCCGTCGATGATCTCATGAATAACCGCATCTTCACGGTCGGCTGAAAAGAGCGGTCTAGGCTCTCGACTCCGACATAACGTCGAACGCGGCAGGCGGAATTTGGGCCATTTGGAGATAGGAGCGAACAGTGCCAGAGAGCAAACTCCCCCACGTGAAGCAGTCGGTGACACGCCTTCCCCGCAACACGGATCGCGATCGGCGGATGTTTCGGACTGTTCAGGCCCGCCGTCGCCTCACCTCTCCCCGGGGCGGCGGCCGGGCCTGGATCAACGGCCGCGAGGTGGGCGGCTCAGACCCGCGCTACGCCCATCTGGCGGGCTCCTACGACTGAGCCTGTGCCGGAGCGGCAGGCAGCGCCGCCAGCACGGCGTCCAGCTCCTCGACCACGTCACCGGTCAGCCTGAGCTCGGCCCCGGCGTCGTAGGGGGTCTCCCCCTCGGTCATCACCACCACGCGTCCGCCGGCCGCCCTGGTGATGCCGGGAAGCCCGGCTACGGGGTGCACGATCAGCGACGAGCCGATGCAGATCATCAGGTCGGCCTCCCCCGCCAGCTGCTGGGCCTCCGCCATCGCCCGGTCCGGCAGCATCTCGCCGAACAGCACCACGTCGGGCTTGAGCGGGGTGATGCACGCCACGCACTCGGGCGCCCCGACCCCCGCCTCCAGCAGCTCGACGACCCGCTCGAGCTCGACCCGGTCGCCACACGCCATGCAACGACTCCATTCGATCGAACCGTGCATCTCGACCACCCGACGGCTGCCCGCCATCCGGTGTAGCCGGTCGATGTTCTGGGTGATCACGCCGCGCACCATCCCTCGCCGCTCGAGGTCTGCCACCACCTCGTGCGCGCGGTTGGGCCGCTTGTCGATCAGCGACGCAAACCGATCGCCATAGAAGCTCCAGAACCGGTCCGGATCGGCACGCCAGGCATCGATATGAGCGACCTCCATCGGATTCACAGTCGCCCACAGCCCGGTGCCCGGCGAGCGGAAGTCCGGGATCCCCGACGGCACCGATATCCCCGCCCCGGTGAGGACAACCGCGGATTCGCTGGCGCAGAGCATCTCCGCCAGCTGTGCCGCCCCGGTTCCCGGCTCTGGCGGCAACCGACTAGCGACCTTGGAACTTGGCCTGCCGCTTACCGAGAAAAGCCCCGATCCCCTCCCTCGCGTCCTCGGAGCCGAACACGGTGGCGAAGCTCTGCTTCTCGGCCTCGATGCCCTCGTCGAGGTCACCCGAGGCGGAGACCTGCTTGATCTGCTCGACTGCCAGCGGCGCCTTCTCGGCGAGCTTGCGCGCCCACGACATAGCCGTGTCGAACAGCTCGTGGTCGGGCACCACCTGATTCACGAGACCCGCCCGCAGCGCCTCGTAGGCCCCGATCGGGTCACCGATGAGGTTCATCTCGAGCGCCTTGGCCTCGCCCACCAGCCGCGGCAGCCTCTGTGTGCCGCCGAAGCCGGGGATGATCCCCAGGTTGATCTCGGGCTGACCGAAGCTGGCCGACTCCGCCGCCAGGCGGAAGTCGCACGCCATCGCCAGCTCGCAGCCGCCGCCGAAGGCCAGCGAGTTCACCGCCGCGATGGTCACCGTGGAGGACCCCTCCATCGAGCGCATGACGCCGTGGCCCGCATCGACCAGCTCGCGACCCTCGGTCTCGGGGTCCATCTTGGTGAAGGCCTTGATGTCCGCACCCGCAGAGAACGTGAAGATGTTCGAGCTGGCGAACACCACCGCGCGGAGCTTGCCGTCCACCTCGCGCCATACCTCGGTGAGCTCGGAGATCACCTGCGGGGAGAGCGGATTGGCCGGCGGCCGGTCGAGCCAGATGATCCCCACGTCGCCGCGGGTCTCGAGCGCAACCGTCTCGCGCGACTGGCCCTCGTCGGGCCGGGGATAGGCAAAGAAGCCCTGGCCGGTCTTCTTGCCCAGCCGGCCCTGAGCCACCAGGCGCCGCAGCACGAGCGGCGCCTCGAAGGCCTCGCCCCACTCGGTCTCGGCCCGCTCGAGCGCCTCCAGCACGCTGTCGAGCCCCTGCTCGTCGGCGCGGGAGAAGGGTCCGGGCAGGATCCCGGCGCCCATCATCATCCCGATCTCGATGTCCTTGGCAGAGGCCTCCCCCTCCTCGAGCACGAGGCAGGACTCGACGATGGCCTTGAGCGAGAAGCGCTCGACGAGGTCAGATTGCACCCCGGGGTTGTTCTCAGGAGTGCTCATAGAAACCCTTCCCGGTCTTCTGCCCGAGGTTGCCGGCCGCGACCAGCTCCTTCATGGCGGGCGACACGAAGAACCGGTCGCCGTAGCTGTCGTTGAGGTGCTCGGCCACGTGGAGCACGGTGTCGAGGCCGAGGAGGTCACAGAGGAAGAAGGGGCCCATCGGGGCGGCCCTGCTCTCCTGGATCTCCTTGTCGACCTCCTTCACATCGAGACCCTCCTCGTGGGTCACCTTCCAGACCTCGGATACGGCGGAGTTCAGGATCCGATTGACCACGAAGCCCGGCCCCTCACCGCATCGGATGGCGGTCTTCCTGATCTGCTGGGCGAAGTTGGTCGTGGCCTGAAGGGTCTCCTCCGACGTCTCGTCGCCCTCGATCACCTCGATCAGCCGCATCATCGAGGCGGGGTAGAAGAAGTGAAAGCCCACCACCTTCTCCGGCCGGGTGGTGACCTCGGCCATCTCGGTGATGGAGAGCGACGAGGTGTTGGAGGAGAGGATCGCGTGCCCGGGGGTCACCGAGTCGATCTCCGCGAAGACCGCCTGCTTGATCTGCATTCGCTCGGGCACGGCCTCCACCACGAAGTCGACGTCGCCGAAGCCGTCGTAGTCGGTGGCGCCCGTGATCCGCCCGGTCAGCTCCTCGAGCTGGCGGTCGGCGTTCTCGGAGGAGATCTTCTCCTTGGCGACCAGTCCGCCCAGCTGGGCCTGCGTCACATCCCGGGCCTTCTCGAGCCCAGTGTCCACGAACCTCTGATCGATGTCCTTGAGCACCACGTCTACGCCCGAGGCGGCGATCACCTGAGCGATCTCACCGCCCATCGTGCCGGCGCCGACGACGGCGGCCTTGAATACGTACATCCGTCCTCCAAGTCTGGGGAAAAGGTGCGGCGGCGCGGGAGGCTACCGGAGGCGACGGCATCAAAGGGGGGCACCGCCCCCCTTTGCAACCCCCCTTTCGCGAAGGCCGGCGTCATCCTCGGCCTCGACGGCGTAGCGGCGTAGGGTGCGGGCCAGGGAGTCGCGCAGCGCCCGGCGGATGAAGAGCACGTCGGTGACGCCTCTCAACGGGCTCTCCGACGTGAGCTCGTACTCCAAGGCGATCTCGACCCGCGAGCCGCCCGGGACCGGCTCCGCGCTGAATGCCTGGACGCCGAAGAGGCGCTTCTCCACGATCCTCGTCGCGAAAGCGTGCGCGGCGTTCTCGGTCACCTTCTCGCTCACCTTGCCCCGTCCTCCCGGCCCGGTCTCCCACACCACCTTGGCGCCCTCCGCGGGCCATCCGGGCGTGGACGACACCAGCCGGGCGAAGCCCTCCACGAAGCTCGGCCAGCGCCGCAGGTCGCTCCACAGCGCGACGGCCGCCTCGGGGTCCACGGGCACCTGCCCGGTGACCCTGGCGGATCGGGGCATCAGCCGTAGACCTCGCGCACGATCTCGTCGATCGAACGTGCCACCGAGTCGAGGAAGGGCCGCACCTCCTCGACGAGGCGGCTGTATTCGGCGCGGCCCTCGCCGGTCAGCGAGTAGAAGCGGCGCGTGCGGCGCTCCGGGTGCTCCCACTGGCCCTCGATCAGCCCGTCCTGCTCCAGACGGCGCAGGAGCGGGTACATCGTGTTGGGATTCACCGAGAGCACGCCCTCCGTCATGCCCGCGATCCGCTCCATCAGCTGGTTGCCGTAGGACGGGTCCTGGTCGATCAGGTGCAGCACCAGGAGGGGCAGCACCTCACGGCGGCGCAGCTCGCCGCTGAAGGGGTCGCTTCCGCGACCACGTGCGGCTGCGGGAGCGCTGGGTGCCTTGATGGGACCCGCCTTGACCACCGCCTCGCGGGCAGCCTGACGGCTGCGGTCTCCCTTGGAGGCCGGGGATCGAGCCATGTCCTGATCCTGACAGCCAGAGCGGCTCAGAACGGCGAGAGGCCGCCCCGGGCGGCCTCTCGCAGAGCTTCGGGTGTGCGGCAGGTACTAGGCAGCCGCGGTCGCGGGCTCCTCCACGCGGCGCGGCATCAGCACCTCCCGCGCTATCACCAGCCGCTGGATCTGCGACGTGCCCTCGTACAGCTGCATGATCTTCGCGTCGCGCATCAGCTTCTCGACCGGGTACTCCTTGATGAACCCGTAGCCGCCGTAGACCTGCACGGCGTCGACGGCCACCTCCATGGCGGAATCCGCGGCGAAGCGCTTGGCGTGTGAGCTGAGCAGGGTGTTGCGCTGGCCCTGGTCGAGCAGCACGCCCGACTTCCAGACCAGCAGGCGCGCAGCCTCGATCTTGGTCGCCATGTCGGCGATCATGAACTGGATCGCCTGGTGCATCGCGATCGGCACGCCGAACTGCACCCGCTCCTTGGAGTAGTCCGAGGCGAACTCGAACGCCGCGCGGGCGATGCCGACGGCCATGGCCGACACGCCTGGGCGGGTGCGGTCCAGGGTCATCATGGCGAGCTTGAAGCCCTTGTTCTCCTCACCGAGCAGATTCTCGGCAGGAATCTCCACGTCGTTGAAGGAGATCGTGGCGGTGTTCGAGGCGCGCTGACCGAGCTTGTCCTCCTTCTTGTCCACCGTCACACCATCGAGATCGCGGTCGACCACGAAGGCGGAGATGCCGCGGTGGCCGGCCTCCTTGTCGGTCTTCGCATACACCGTGTAGTAGTTGGCGTGCGAGCCGTTGGTGATGAAGCACTTGGAGCCGTTGATCACGTACTTGTCACCCTGCTTGACGGCGTTGGTCTTCATGCCAGACACATCCGAGCCGGCGTCCGGCTCGGTGAGGCAGAAGGACGCCAGCAACGGCCCCTCGGTGAGCCTGCCGAGGTAGCTCTTCTTGATCTCGTCGGAACCGCCAAGCGCGATCGGCGCGGTGGCCAGGCCGTTGCACATCAGCGAGGTGCCGATACCCGAGCAACCCCACCCCAGCTCCTCCTCGATGAGACAGCCGGTGAGGTAGTCGAGGCCGGGTCCGCCGTACTCCTCGGGGATGTGGTTGTTCATCAGGCCCACTTCCCAGGCCTTCTTGACGATCTCCTCGGGCCAGGTGGAGTCCTTGTCGAACTCCCAGGCGACCGGCCGCATCTCCTTGGTGGCAAAGTCGTGCGCGAGCTCGCGGATGTCCTTCTGCTCGTCGGTGAGGGTGAAATCGACCACGTGCGCTCCTTCGAGAGGCGCCCGGGGCGCCCGATTGATTCGTCAGTCAATAACGAGCCACCAGGATATCGGAAGGCGCGGCCTGCCGCCAACCCACCTCCAG
>JACCUE010000180.1 GCA_013812005.1 Thermoleophilaceae bacterium | reverse complement strand
TCGCAGCCGAGCGCGCGGCTGCCCCGCGTGTGTCGCTGGAGACCCTGATCGACCGCGCCGTGACCGGCTCGGGGTATGACCGGGCGATCCTCGCCATGCCCGCCGGCGAGCGCCGCATGGCCAACGTGCGCAAGCTGATGCGGATGGCGCGGGAGTTCGAGGCCGACGAGGGCCGGGACCTGCGCGGCTTCATCGACTTCGTGGCCGAGCGCGACCTGATCGCCGAGCGTGAGGGCCAGGCGCCGCTGGAGGCCGAGGCTCTCGACGCGGTGCGCCTGATGACGGTGCACCGCGCCAAGGGGCTCGAGTTTCCCGTGGTCTGCGTCGCCGACCTCGGCAAGGCCGGTAGGGAGGACGACTCCGCCCTGCGGATCAGCGACGACGGCCGGGTGGGCATTCGCCTGGCCTCCATCGGCGGGGGCGCCATCGACAGCTCCCAGCTGGCCGGCATCCGCGAACAGGAGAAGCTCGAGGACGAGGAGGAGGAGAAGCGGATCTTCTACGTGGCGGCCACGCGCGCGCAGGAGCACCTCGTGCTCAGCGGGGCCACCGACCTCGAGAAGCTGCCTGCCGAGGGTCTTCTGGAGGAGCCGATGCGGTGGATCTGGCGCGGCCTGGCCCTGGAGCTGGCCGGCTCCGGATCACGGCATGAGGCGTGCGGCCTCTACGCCGGCCGCGACGTGCGTGTTCGGTGTGAGGTGTTGCGGCCCGAGGCCGTCGACGAGCTGTTGCCCGCGGTCGATCGCCAGCCGGTCACGCCCGAGCCCGACCCCCCGGGGCTCGACGCTCTCGGGGCGCCCGCACTGGCGGCCGTGCCGGTGCCCGACGCGATGGCGGTCAGCCGGCTGAGCTACTCCAGCCTCGAGCGATACAGGCGCTGCGGCTACCGCTTCTACCTCGAGCGCGCGCTCGGGCTGCCACCGACAGATGCGCCCGTCCCGGCCCCCGGGTCGGGCGGAGAGCAGCCCGCAGACGAGCTGCCGGGCTTGGTGCGCGGCTCGGTGGTGCACCTGCTGCTGGAGCGGCTGGATTTCAACCAGCCGGGTTCACCTGAGCCCTCCGAGGTGGCGGACCTGATCGAGTCAGCGGGACACCCGGTGCGCGACGCCGATGTGGTCGAGCTGATCGGGATGTTCGATGCCTTCGCCGGCTCTGCGCTCAGCCGCCGGATCGCCGCCGCCGAGCGGGTGCGGACCGAGCTGCCCTTTGCGTACACGCTCGAGACCGGAGGGCGCAGCCTGCTGGTGAACGGGGTGGTCGACGTCCACGCAACCGAGCCCGACGGCGGGGGGTTGATCGTGGACTACAAGAGCAACCGGCTGGGCGAGTCGGACCCGGCAACGCTCACCGAGGGCTCCTACTCCACCCAGCGGCTGGTCTACGCGCTTGCCGCGCTGCGCTCGGGGGCGCGCAGCGTCGAGGTTGCCTACGTCTTCCTCGAGCGCCCGGAGGAGCCGGTCACCGCCTCCTTCGAGGCATCCGATGCCCCGCGCCTCGAGCGTCGCCTGCTGGAGCTCGCCGAAGGCGTCGCGGCGGGCCGCTTCGAGCCCACCGAGACCCCCCACAGGCGCCTCTGCGGGGACTGCCCCGGCCGGCCCGCGCTCTGCTCCTGGCCGCCCGAGCGCACGCTGGCGGAAGCACCGGGGTAGCTCATCCCGTTCCGTCGGGCGTGCCGCGTACCTTGCGGTACATGCCCCTCTGCTTCATCGAGCCCCAGGAAGCCATTCGTGTCGTCGCCGAAGCCGTGGGCCGTGAGGCGCGGCGCCAGCTGCTCGGCGAGGTCGTGCGCGCGTGGGTCGACGAGATCCCCGACGACGAGCTGCAGGTGCACTACGCCAAAGCCGTCGAGGTGCTCGACGACGACGATCTGTCGATGCTCGCCGCGTGGCACGCTTCCCTCGAGGTCGGCCAGCCGATCGCCAACAAGGAGTTTCTCCTCGGCGCCTTCGCCCGCTTGGGTGAGCACCGTCGCGAGGCCCTGCGCATCGCCGCCGGCTTCCGCGGAGAGGACGCCTTCGAGGCGGGCATGAGCGAGGAGCAGGCGCTCGACACCGTGCTGCCCTGGCTGTCGAAGGAACGGACGATGGAGCTGGCAGCCGAAGCCGTCGAGCTCTACTGCTGGGATCGCCTGGGCTGCGACAACTGAGGACCGCGACGACGGCGGCACTGCCGGCCCTCGGTCGCTCGGGTTCTGCGCACGCCGCGCTTCCTCCGGTCGGGGTATGCGCGCCACGGCTTGACCCCGATCACCACTGCTGAGAAGGTCGCATCGTCAGCAATCAACCAGGAGGATCAGATGCCGATCTTGATGGTGCACGACAGTCCGGGCGGGACCCAAGAGCAGTACGAGCAGGTCGCGGCACGTCTCACCGAAGGCCGGGGTCTCAACTCGCTCAGCGACTGGTCAGGCGGTGGGATTCTTTCCCACGCGGCCGGTCCAACCGACAACGGCTTTCGCGTCGTCGATGTCTGGGAATCCGAGGAGGCCTTTCAAAGGTTCGGGGAGGTGATCGGCCCGGTGCTCCAAGAGGTGGGCTTTCCAGGCGAGCCCCAGCTCTTCCCACTCCACAACTTCGTCAAGTAGGAGCTGGGGGGCATTACTCCTCGCGGCAGTCGCCGGTGTCGACGCGTTGGGCGGAAGAGAGGGCTTTCCTGAGCGCATCGCGGATGAGGGGGCTCGGGATTCCGAAGGCGTCACGGCCCCCGTTTGGGTCTCTGCCAGCGAAGATCATGGCCACCACGCGCCCGTTCCTGTCTATGACAGGTCCACCGGAGCTCCCGGGGCCGATACCGAGACCGGCGAACAGCGGCGTGATGCTCCGAGGGGCGCCCTGCTGTGCTCCCTCTGGGAGCGGCGAAGTAGGGCCGAGCCGCGCCTCTCGCGCCTTGTAGCGCCCGCCGAACGGGAAGCCCAGCACCACGGCTGCTGTGCCCGCTCGCGGGCGGCCGGCGATCGGCAGGGGCGGCACGCCCTTCAGAGCCGGCGTACGAAGGATGGCGATGTCGTCGCCGTCGTCGTACCAGATCGGCTCCGCTATAGAGGCCTTTCCCTGGCCCTCGATCCTGACGGCGGGAGCGTCCGAGCCACGGGCGACGTGAGCGTTCGTGACGACGATGCCGTCCGCCGCTACCCACCCACTGCCCTCACCCCGCCCGCCGCAGGCCACGACTTCTATCTTCGCC
This sequence comes from Thermoleophilaceae bacterium, assembly GCA_013812005.1. Classification (GTDB taxonomy): domain Bacteria; phylum Actinomycetota; class Thermoleophilia; order Solirubrobacterales; family Thermoleophilaceae; genus JAAYBF01. The sequence goes on along the minus strand of JACCUE010000180.1, from coordinate 2,584 downwards.
ACGCTTCGCGCTGCGGCCCGGACCTGGGGATCCTGCTTGATGCGCGGATCGGGAATCCCCGCGCGGACTTTGGGCCCTTCGATCACCCGCAGGGCGGAGGAGGGCTCCTTCGCGCTCAACAGCGGCCCCGGCGGCACCAGCACCGAGTTCAGCCGGTCGACGATCACCGAGTCGCGGAACGATTCCTTCAGGCCGTCCACGCCGGCGAGGACTGCCGCCGTCATCCACACCATCACCAGGCCCAGGCACGCCGCTGTGAGCGCGCCCCCGAAAGAGTCGAGAGTACGGCGCCTGCGCAGAGCCCTCCGCAGATTGCGTCCCAGCCGCTCGAGCGCAGCCGCGAGGACGGCGCCGAAGAGCAACGCCGCGGGGACGGCGAGGACGGGCGCGAACGGATCACGCAGGCCCCCGTCGAGCACCAGCGGCGCCACCCGAGAGCCGATCACCGCGCCAGCACCGAATCCGACAAAGACCAGCACGCCTACGCTTACGCCCTGGAAGTAACCCCAGACCGCTACGGCAACCATCAGCCCAACGATGATCAGGTCGACTATCACGGTCCCCTATACCTACGGGTGGCCCAGTTCGCTCGGCATCAGCCAGTTACACCGCCGACCAAGATACGCCGTTGAGCCGAGGAAGGTCGCCTGTCAGGTGCCAGCGGTGGCCGGCCCCCGATCACCTGATTGCTTCTCGACGCCGTCGTTGTAAGACTCCGCGTGGCCGGCGTGCAGCCAGGAAGCCTGGCCGATCGCAACTCAAGAGGGGGGCCCTAGTCATGCGGACGTACGTCGTTCTTCGCGACCGGCAGCCGATTACCGGCCCATTCCGGGGCATCCGTGACCCTGCCCTCGAAACTCGGGCCTTCGCTCCGCCCGAGCCCGTGATCGAGATGGAGGACGTCGACTCCAAGGGCAGGTCCGAGCTTCTGAGGGACCCTGAGGTTCTCGCGATCGCCCCCGAGATGCCGATACGGCTGATCGAGCCGCTGGCCGAGGAGGACCCCTCGGGCGACGAGGCGTGGGGGATCGGGGCGGTGGGAGCTGACAGGTCGCCCTTCACCGGCGCCGACGCCGTCGTAGCGGTCCTCGACACCGGGATCGACAGCTCCCACCCTGCGTTCGAGGGGGTGACGCTCGTAGAGGAGGACTTCTCCGGAAGCGGCACTGGCGATCGCCAGGGCCATGGGACTCACTGCGCCGGCACGATCTTCGGTCGTGACGTCGAGGGCAAGCGGATCGGGATCGCCCGAGGCGTGTCGACGGCGTTGATCGGCAAGGTCCTCGGTGACGACGGCGGCGGCGGTTCGGAGATGGTGTTCCGCGGGATCCGCTGGGCGGTCGAGCAGGACGCGAACGTCATCTCCATGTCGCTCGGATTCGACTTCCCGGGTCTCGTGCAACAGCTGACGGACGGGGGCTGGCCGACCGACCTCGCGACCTCGAGCGCGCTCGAGGCCTACCGCGGCAACCTGCGCATGTTCGACGCGCTCATGGGCGTGGTGCGCGCGGAGGAGGCGTTCGGCGCCGGCACGGTCGTGGTCGCGGCCGCGGGCAACGAGAGCCGGCGCGACATAGATCCGACCTACGAGATCGCGGCGTCACTTCCCGCGGCGGCAGAGGGCGTGGTCTCCGTCGGCGCGGTCGACCAGACGATGAAGATCGCTCCCTTCTCGAACACCTTCCCGCGCATCTGCGCACCGGGGGTTGGCATCGAGTCCGCCAAGGCGGGCGGCGGCACAAGGCTCCTGAGCGGGACGAGCATGGCCTGCCCGCACGTCGCGGGCATCGCCGCGCTGTGGTGGGAGCAGGTCCGCAGCGCAGGCCTGCCCGCCAGAGCCGAGACCGTCGTCGCCAAGACGCTGGCGTCGGCCCGCATCGACGTCTTCGACATGGATGTCGACCCCGCCGACCGGGGCGTAGGGCTCGTAGCCGCACCTTGACGCGCCGGCAGGTCGGCGGTGCAACGAGCAGAGCCACCGCCGCGCATCCGCGCCCGGGCTTTTTCACCAAAGAGCGGGATCGTCTCCGGCGTGGCCATTGACGGCCCCCGGGCGCTTTGGTTGGGTGATCCCAGAGGCGTGGACCCAAGCGCAAAGAGCGAGGCCCTGAGGTGTGAGGCCCGCCGCGGTGCCCCTGAGACCTCGGTCGAAGGTGGCGCGCTCCTCGAGCGCGAAGGTCCGCGTCTCTTTTTCATTGCGCGAGCGCCGACTCGATCCCGGCCCGCGCCTGTTCGGTGGTCTCGAACGCGACCGCCGCCATGCCGAGCTGACGGGCGGTCTGGCAGTTGACCTCGATGTCGTCGACGAAGACGCAGTCGGCCGGCTCAACGCCCCCGCCCAGCCGCTCGACGGTGAGCTGGTAGATCTCCGGCTCGGGCTTGCGCATGCCCACGAACGCGGAGTCGACCACCACCTCGAAGATGTCGTCGATCTCGGGCAGCAGCGGTCGCCAGCGGGGCTCCCATTCGCGCACGTTGTTGGTGAGCAGCGCCATTCGCAGTCCTCGGTCCCGCAGCTCCGCCATGAAGTCGATCATCTCGTGGTTGCGCTCGAGGTGCGCGAAGTAGACGTCGAGCATTCCGT
>JACCUE010000179.1 GCA_013812005.1 Thermoleophilaceae bacterium | reverse complement strand
CCGAGCTGTTGCGCTCGCTCGAGGTGCCCTCGCACGACCGTTACGAGTTCCTGTTCGAGGCCGTGCGCCGGGGGGTGGGCGCCGCCGAGCTGTGCGAGCGCACGGGCATCGATCCCTGGTTCATGGCTGAGATGGCCGCCCTGGCCGAGGGCGAGAACCCGGAGGCCGGGCTGGTCCGCACCTTCAAGGCGGTCGACACCTGCGCGGCCGAGTTCGAGGCCGCCACGCCCTACTACTACTCGGGCTGGGAGCGGCCCGGCGCCGATGGGCCACGCCACGAGGTGCGCCGGGGCGAGAAGCCCAGCGTCGCCATCCTCGGCTCCGGGCCCAACCGCATCGGGCAGGGCATTGAGTTCGACTACTGCTGCGTGCACGCGGCGATGACCGTGCGCGCGTCGGGCCGCGACGCCGTGATGATCAACTGCAACCCGGAGACCGTCTCCACCGACTACGACACCAGCGACCGGCTGTACTTCGAGCCGCTCACCCTCGACGACGTGCTCGGCGTGCTCGAGGTCGAGCGGCCCGAGGGGGTGATCGTCCAGTTCGGCGGCCAGACGCCGCTCAAGCTCGCCCGCGGCCTGGCCGACGCAGGCGTGCCACTGCTGGGCACGCCGGTGGAGTCGATCCACAGGGCGGAGGACCGCCCGAGCTTCGGCACGCTGCTCGGCGAGCTCGGGCTCAGGAGCCCGCCCTACGCCGCGGCCGGCTCGGCCGAGGAGGCGCTCGCGGCGGCCGACGCCGTGGGCTACCCGTTGCTCGTGCGGCCCTCCTACGTGCTCGGGGGCAGGGCAATGGAGATCTGCTACTCCCGCGACGCCCTGGCGGGCTACCTGGAGCGCACCGCAGGAGGCGGGCGCCCGGCAGGCATCATCTTCCTCGATCGCTTCCTGGAGAACGCGATCGAGATCGACGTCGACGCGCTGTGCGACGGGGAGAGCGCCCAGGTCGGAGCGATCATGCAGCACGTCGAGGAGGCCGGCGTGCACTCCGGCGACTCCGCCTGCGTGATCCCGGCGATGTCGCTGGGCCCGGAGATGCTGGCCGAGGTCGAGGCCGCCACCACGAAGATCGCGCTCGCCCTCGGGGTGATCGGGCTGCTCAACATCCAGTTCGCGGTCTACGGCGACGACGAGCTGTACGTGATCGAGGCCAACCCGCGCGCCTCGCGCACGGTGCCCTTCGTCTCCAAGGCCACGGGCGTTGCTCTCGCCAAGGTGGCCTGCCGCCTGATGCTCGGTGAGCGGCTGGCCGACCTCGACCTCGGCCTCGACCTGCCGGCCTCCTACGGCCATGTCTCGGTCAAGGAGGCGGTGTTGCCCTTCGGGCGCTTCCCGCGCGCGGATGCGCTGCTGGGACCCGAGATGAAGAGCACGGGTGAGGTGATGGGGGTCGCGACCGACTACCCGGCAGCGTTCGGCAAGGCGCAGGCGGCTGCCGGCGCCCGGCTGCCGGCGGAGGGCACCGTGTTCATCAGCGTCACCGACGGCGACAAGTCCAGCGCCACCCAGCTCGCGACCTCGCTGCACGACCTCGGCTTCAGGGTGCTGGCCACGGGCGGCACCGCGCAGGCCATCCGCCGGATGGGAGTGCCGGTGGAGCGGATCCCCAAGATCAGCGAGGGCTCGCCCAACGTGGTCGACCGGATCGAGTCCGGCGATGTGGACCTGGTGATCAACACGCCCACGGGCTCGGGGGCCCGCACCGACGGCTGGGAGATCCGCCGGGCCGCCGTCGGGCGGGGGATCCCCTGCATAACGACGATGAGCGGCGCCAGCGCCGCCCAGCGCGCGATTCGCGCGCGCCGCGCCGGCGATCCGGAGGTGATCTCCCTGCAGGAGCTGCACGCCGAGGCCGCGGACGCTCGTGCGCCGCGCACGCAGGCCCAGGCCTCGCGCATGGGCGGAGCGCGGGAGTGACCGAGGCCCGCACCCTCGCGCCTCCCGAACGCCGACTTGCCGAGGTCCTCGAGAGCCGCCGGGTGGGCGCCTACACGCTGATCACGGCAGCCGACGCCGGCGGCCCCGCCGATCCACGTCCCGGCCAGTTCTACATGCTGGCGACCGGCGCGCAGTGGGGTGGAGGAAGCACCGAGCGCCCCTACCTCCCCCGCGCGTTCTCCTTCGCCCGGGCGCGGCCACGCCCCGGCGGCGGCGCCGATCTCGACTTTCTCCTCGAGGATGTGGGTCCCGGGACCCATCGCCTCGGCCTGCTGGGGGCGGGCGAGCCGCTCGCCCTCGTGGGGCCGCTGGGGGCCGGCTTCGGCCCTGCGGCCGGCGACAGGCAGCCGGTGCTGGTCGGCGGGGGCATCGGCACGGCTCCCCTGCTCTGCCTGCACGATGAGCTGATCGAGGTAGGGGCGGCGCCGACCGTGATCCTCGGATTCCGGTCCGGCGCCCACGCCGAGGCGGTCGCGCTGTTCGAGCGCGAGGTCACGCTGAGCACCGACGACGGCTCGGCCGGCCGGCCTGGCCTGGTCACCGAGCCCCTGCGCGAGCGCCTGGAAGGCGGGCCGCCGGCCACCGTCTATGCCTGCGGACCGCCGCCGATGCTCGAAGCGGTGAGGGCGCTGTGCGCCGAGCAGGCGGTGCCCGCCCAGCTGGCGCTGGAGTCCGGGATGGCCTGCGGCTTCGGGGCCTGCTTCGGGTGCGTGGTGCCCACGCGTGAGGGCTACATCCGGGTGTGCGTCGACGGGCCGGTGGTGGAGGGAGCGCGGTTGAGGAGCGCCCTGGTCGCTGGTGGGGGCGATCAGGGGTGAGTCCAGAGTCCCCGGCCCTCGGTCCCCGGGGCGCCGACCGCTCCGTCGCGCTCTGCGGTGTCCCTCTCCGCGGGCCCGTTCTCAACGGGTCGGGCACTTTCGACGCCATCGCTGCTCGAAGGGCCTTCGGGGACGCTCTGCTCGAGCGGTTTCCCTTCGATCTGTTCGTGTCGAAGACGATCACGCTCGAGCCGCGGGAGGGCAATCCGCCGCCGCGGCTGTGGGAGACGCCGGCGGGGCTGCTCAACTCGATCGGCTTGCCCAACAAGGGCCTGGAAGGGTTCTTGGCCACGGACCTTCCCCAGCTCGCCGAGCTGCCCGTACCCCTGTGCGTATCGGTGATGGGCTTCACCCGCGACGAGCTGGCGGAGCTCGTCGAGCGCGTCGACGCGCGCGACGAGGTCTCGCTGATAGAGCTCAACGTGTCATGTCCCAATGTCGAGACGGGGCTGATCATGGGGGCCGACCCCGACGAGACCGCAAGGGCGGTCGAACGCCTGCGCCGGCTCTGCACCAAGCCGCTGGTGGTCAAGCTGACCCCCAACGCCGTTGCCCCCGGTGCCGTGGCGGCCGCCGCCGAGGGGGCCGGCGCCGATGCCGTGTCGCTGGTCAACACGCTCAAGGGGATGGCGCTACACCCGCGCACCCGGCAACCGTGGCTCGGCGGCGGCTCGGGCGGCCTGTCGGGCCCCGCGATCCGCGCCGTCGCCCTGGAACAGGTGGCGGCGGTGGCCGGGAGCGTCTCCATACCGGTGATCGGCATGGGCGGGATCGCCTCGGGCGGCGACGCCGCCGAGTTCATGGCCGCGGGTGCGGCGGTGATCGCGGTGGGCACGGAGAGCTTCCGCGACCCGGCGGCGGGACGCCGGATCGGCGACGAGCTGGCGGGGCTCGCAGACCATGGATCGGGCAAGCACCGCACCGAAGGGAGAGCCCCAGCCCCCGATCGGGGACAGGGCTCCGGGGCTCACGCCGATCCGCCTTCGTGAACATCCCGCTGTTTGCGGATTTACCTGTGAAGGTTTATCAAAAGCCTGCAAAAGCGCCCTAAACGGTCATGCGCCGTCAACCGCGCTAAAGCTCAGGTCGAGGTCCACCTGAATTCGCGCGCTTTTGTCGAATCGGCGTAAACGGGGCGTGATCCGTGTGTATGATCGCCGCCGATGCCGGTCGCTCCCGAAACGTCTTCCAAGAGCGCCTCTGCGGGCCTGACACCCGAGCGCTCGCGAGCCCAGCGGCTGGATGCCCTGGAGCGTGCGAACGAGGTCCGCATGCGCCGGGCGCGGCTCAAGCGTGACCTCAAAGCCGGCCGGGTGAGGATCCACCCATTGCTGCTGGATCCCCCGCATTGCCTGAAGACGGCCAAGGTCTTCGACCTGCTCCTCTCCGTCCCGAAGTACGGTCGCGTGAAGGTCAACCGCGTTCTCACGCACTGCCGGATCTCGCCGAGCAAGACCGTCGACGGGCTCTCCGAGCGCCAGCGAAACGAGCTCGTCTCGTACCTCAGGCGTTAGCGCCTCGGCGATCCTGCCGGCCACGCCCGTCATCGTGATCACCGGGCCTTCGGGCGTGGGCAAGGGCACGCTGATCCGTGGCCTGCTTCAACGCTGCCCGGGTGTGCAGCTCTCGGTGTCAGCCACCACCCGCGCGCCGCGCGAGGGGGAGGTCAACGGGCGGGACTATCACTTCCTCACCGAGGAGCAGTTCGCGACGCGGGTCGAGCGGGGGGAGTTCGTGGAGCATGCCGAGTACGCCGGCAACCGCTACGGCACGCTGCGCTCGGAGCTGGAGCGTCCGGCGGAGGGCATCGTGCTCGAGATCGACCTTCAGGGCGCGCGCCAGGTGCGCGAGACGCTCCCGGGGGCCACACAGGTATTCATCGCGCCCCCGTCGGTGGAGGACCTCGAGGCCCGCCTGCGCGGCCGCGCCTCCGATTCCCCCGACCAGATCGCCCGGCGGCTCGACGCGGCGCCCACCGAGCTGGCGGCCAAAGAGGAGTTCTCGAAGATCGTGGTCAACGACGATCTCGATACGGCGCTCGGGGAGCTGGTCGAGCTCGCCGCTAGGATATGTGGCCCCGACAGCAGGGATCTATCTTGATCAAGCCCCGCCTGGACACGCTGCTCGAGCAGGTCGACTCGCACTACGCGTGCGTTCTCGTCGCCGCCAAGCGCGCTCGCCAGATCAACTCCTACTACCACAACCTCGGCGAGGGAACCTTCGACGAGTACCCGCCGCCGATGGTGGAGACGGGCTCCAAGAACTACCTCAAGATCGCCCTCGACGA
>JACCUE010000112.1 GCA_013812005.1 Thermoleophilaceae bacterium | reverse complement strand
CGTCTTCGCTCCGGCAGCAGTCCCTGCGGGCGGAGCACCATCATCAGCACGAGGATGAACCCGAACACGCCGAACTTGATCTCGCCGAACGTGAAGTCGAGACCGACGTCACTGAGCAGGTTGTTGAACGACCCCTTGTCGAGCACGTCGGGGATCACATAGGTGTTGACGAAGGAGAGCAGCACGGCGCCGATCACCACCCCCCAGATGCTTCCGAGCCCGCCCAGGATGACCATCGCCAGCAGGAAGATGGAGATGCCAAACTGAAACTGATTGGCGTTGACGCTGTTGTTGTACACGCCGAGGAACGCACCCGCGATGCCGCCGAAGGTGGCGCCGATCGCGTAGGCGGTGAGCTTGGTGCGCACGAGCGGCACCCCCATGCTGGCTGCCGCCACCTCGTCCTCGCGCAGGGCGATCCACGCGCGGCCCAGGCGCGAGTCGCGCAGGCGGAAGTTCACGAACAGCACCACCAGCACGAGAGCGAGCGCAAGCCAGAAATAGAGTCTGAGGTTGGTGGCCGAGTCGAACTCGCCGACCAGGGGCAGGTTGAGCTGATCGATGGGCGAGATCGACTCCCGGCCGTTGGACAGCGCGTAGCCCTTGATGATCACCGAGTCGCCGTTGGCGGCGAAGCGGCTGATGATCTCGCCGAAGGCCAGCGTAACGATGGCTATGTAGTCACCGCGCAGGCGCAGCGTGGGCAGACCGATGACCGCCCCGGCAACCGCGGTCACGATTATCGCGCCGATGATGATCAGCAGGAAGCTCACGTGGATGCCCTGCGGAAACGCCGTGGTCACGAACTCGCTCACTCCGATGTGGACGCCCTCACCCCCGTTGACCTTGGAGAAGTGATCGGAGGCGAACCAGCCGGCGGCGAGCGCGCCGAAGGCGTAGAAGGCCACGTAGCCGAGGTCCAGCAGCCCCGCGAAGCCGACGACGATGTTGAGTCCCAGGGCCATCACCACGTAGGCGAGCGCCTGGATCACGTCGCTCATCGTGGCGTCGAGCGGCGGGCGGAAGAGCGGGAACAGCGCCACGGCGACGACCGCGATGATGGCCGGCAACCACGCCGCCCACCTGGTGCTCCGGAGCTCGGCGAGCTTGCTCATCCGGCCTCTCGCGTCTCCTCGCCGATCAGACCCTGGGGGCGGAAGACCATGATCAGCACGAGGTAGGCGAACACCACGGCAGGCGTCCACTCGTTGCCAATCCGGTTGTCGGATATCTGCTGGATAATCCCGATGATCAGTCCCCCGAGCACGGCCCCGCGCAGGTTGCCGATGCCGCCCATCACGGCGGCCGTGAAGGCGATCAGCCCCGCGGTGAAGCCCTGGAAGTACCAGACGTTGGTCTGATAGAGCGCGTAGATGAGGCCGGCAGCACCGGCCAGCAGGCCGCCCAGCAGGAAGGTGAGTGCGATCGTGGTGTCCACGTTGATGCCCATGAGTCGCGCCGCCTCGGGATCCTGAGCGGTGGCGCGCATGGCCTTGCCCAGCCGGCTACGGTTTATGAAGGTCGTGAGCAGCAGAACGAGGGGGACAGTGACCACGACGGCCAAGAGGTCAGCTCGCGACACCTCGACCCCGCCGATGCTGAACAGTTCCTGCTGGGCCTTGATCAGGTCCGGGATGCCTCTCTGGGAGCTGCCGAACCAGAGGATGCCGACGTTCTGCAGGATGAACGAGACCCCGACCGCCGTGATGAGCGGGGCCAGCTTGGGCGCGCCTCGCAGGGGCCTGTAGGCCACCCGCTCGATCATCACGTTGAGGCTGCCGCATACGAGCATGGAGAGCAGGAGGATCACCAACAGGCCGAAAACGAGCCCCAGCGGACCGGTGGCCAGCGTCAGGCCAACCACGCTGTAGAGAGCGAAGGCCGTGAACGAGCCGATCATGAAGACGTCGCCATGGGCGAAGTTGATCAGCTCGATGATCCCGTAGACCAGCGTGTAGCCAAGGGCTATGAGAGCCCAGATGGCGCCGTTGGACAGCCCGGCGACCAGGTTGTTGCCGATCCGCGCCAGGCCATCGCCGT
>JACCUE010000067.1 GCA_013812005.1 Thermoleophilaceae bacterium | reverse complement strand
CGAGCACCATCTCGGCCTCGGCGAACACCGCTTCTGCGTCGGCCAGGATGCGCGCCCCCTGAGCCTGGTAGTCGACGTCGGTGATGGCGCTGCCCTCACCGGCGCCGGCCTGCATCAGCACCTCGTGCCCGTGCTCGGTGAGCTCGCGCACCCCGGCCGGGGTCAGCGCCACCCTGTACTCGTCGGGCTTGATCTCCGTCGGCACTCCGACCCTCATCCCGCCACGCCCTCCTCGACTCGGAATCTGCAGTTGCGCCTCTCCAGCTCGGGGAAGAGGTCGTCCGGCTCCACGCAGCTCTCGGGCGCCATCGCTCCCCTCGCACGGACCACCCGCAGCGCCCGGCTCACGCGATCAGCTCCGCTTGGAGGCCTCGGTGAGCACCTTGCGCAGAACGCCTTCGATCTCCGCGAACTGCTCGGTGTCGGAGATCAGCGGCGGCGACAGCTGGATCACCGGATCGCCACGGTCGTCGGCACGGCAGATCAGCCCGTTCTCATACAGGGCTCCGGACAGGTAGCCGCGCAGCAGGGTCTCCGACTCGCCGTCGCCGAAGCTCTCCTTCGTGTCCTGGTCCTTGACCAGCTCGATCGCGTGAAAGAAGCCCGCGCCGCGCACGTCGCCCACGATCGGGATGTCGCGCAGCCCCTCGAGCATCGAGCGCAGCTCGCCCTCCTTGTCGCGCACGTGGCGGCACAGGTCCTCGCGGTCGAAGATGTCGAGGTTGGCCATGGCTGCGGCGGCGGACACCGGGTGCCCGCCGAACGTGAACCCGTGCACGAACATGTTCGCGCCCTCCATGAACGGCTCGGCCACCCTGTCGGACACGATCACGGCCCCCATGGGGGAGTACGCCGAGGTCAGGCCCTTCGCGGTGGTGATGATGTCCGGCTCATAGCCGTAGCGCTGGGCGCCGAATGGGTGGCCCAGGCGGCCCCACGAGCAGATCACCTCGTCGGAGATCAACAGCACGCCGTACTTGTCGCATATCTCGCGCACGCGCTGCCAGTAGCCCTCCTGGGGGGTCAGGCAGCCGCCGGCGTTCTGAACCGGCTCGAGGATCACGCAGGACACCGTCTCGGGCCCCTCGAAGAGGATCTTCGCCTCGATCGCCTCCGCCGCCCACAGCGGGTCGCGGCCCTCGGGCCAGCGGTAGCTGTTGGTGTTCGGCACGTGGTGCCCACCGGCGGGGAGCGGCTCGAACGGCGCGCGCAGGGCGGGGATGCCGGTGGCGCTGAGCGCTCCCATGGTCGTGCCGTGGTAGGCGATCTCGCGGGCGATCAGCTTGTAGCGGCCGGCCTCGCCGTTGTGCTTGTGGAAGGTGCGACACAGCTTGAGCGCGGACTCCACGGCCTCCCCGCCGCCGGAGGTGAAGAACACCCTGTTGAGATCGCCCGGGGCCAGCCCTGCCACGCGTGCGGCCAGCTCGATGGCGCGCGGGTGCGCGTAGCTCCAGTTGGTGAAGAAGGCGAGCTGCTTGGCCTGCTCGGCCATGGCGTCGGCGATCTCCGCCCGGCCGTGACCCGCGTTCACGCAGAACAGGGCGGACAGCCCGTCGAGGTAGCGCTTGCCGTTCTCGTCGTAGACGTAGCAGCCCTCGCCGCGCACGAGGATCGGCACCTCGCAGCGCTCGTAGGCGCTCATGCGCGTGAAGTGCATCCAGAGATGGCGCTTTGCCAGCTCCTGCAGCGAGCTCTCCTCGCCGTCTTCGGTTTGGGTTACGTACTGCGGTGTCGTCGCCATCGAGAGTCTCCGTAGTCGGATCCCGCAGAGGCGCGGACTCCGACGAACCTTGTTCACCGGCCGTTTCGGACAACCGTAAACCCGCCTAGGCAGACTGGCAAGCCGCCGAAGGGCAAAGGTCCACCCCTCCTCTGTATTTCGGGGTCAGCCTGCGCGGGATCCCGGTGCAGGTAAACGTGCTGGCCACCCTGCTGTTCGCGGTTGCGGTCGTGGCCATAGCCCTCGTGCTCTCACAGCAGGCGCGCGCCGAGCGGATGGCCTCGGTGAGGCCCGAGGAGGAGGTGGCGTAGGCTCGACGGCCATGGCCACCTGGGACAGGCTCCGCGACCTTTCGCTGCGGATCGACTCCTACTCGCTCGAGGGCTTCGAGCAGGGGTACAGCCCCGAGTTCACGCGCTACACCACGGTGTTCCGGCTGGAGGGCCTTGGCGAGTCCGGCGAGGGCGAGGACGTGATCTACGACGGTCTCGACCACGCGTCACTGCGCGACCGAGGTCCGGAGCTCGAGTTGGCCGGCGAGCACACGCTCGGCTCCTTCGCCGAGCTGCTGGACGGCTTGGACCTCTTTCCCGATCCGCCGGTCCGGGAGGACTCGCGCGACTACCGCCGCTGGGCCGTGGAGTCGGCGGCGCTCGACCTGGCCCTGCGCCAGGCCGGCCGCACTCTCGGCGATGTGCTCGGCCGCGAGCTGAGGCCGCTCAACTACGTAGTCTCGATGCGTCTCGGGGCGTTCGGGGCTGACGAGCCCGAGGCCGCCGACCGCCTCCTCGACGTGCTCGGGCGCTATCCGGGCACCCGCTTCAAGCTCGATCCCACCAACACCTGGACTCCCGAGCTGATCGAGGAGCTGGCCGCCACGGGTGCGATCGACTCGCTCGATCTGAAAGGCCGCTACAAGGACACGCCGGTCGACGTGGACACCGACCCCGAGCTCTACCGGCGCGTGGCGGAGGCCTTCCCCGACGCCTGGCTCGAGGACCCCGATCTCGACGACCCCGACGCCGACGCCGCCCTCGAACCGCACCGCGACCGCATCACCTGGGACGCGCCCATCCACTCGATCGCCGACATCGAGGCGCTGCCCTTCCCGCCGAAGACCGTGAACATCAAGCCGTCGCGCTTCGGCGCGCTCGAGCGCCTGTTCGCCGCCTACGACTTCTGCGCGGAGCGCGGCATCGCCGCCTACGGGGGTGGGCAGTCCGAGCTGAGCATCGGCCGCGACCACATCCAGTACCTGGCGGCGCTCATGCACCCGGACACCCCCAACGACACGGCGCCGAAGGAGTTCAACCTGCCTCGTCCGCCCGACGGCCTGCCCGCCAGCCCGATCGACCTGCCGATCGCGCCCACCGGCTTTCGATTCGCCTCATGATCGGCGAGTTTCGCGCGTTCATCCTGCGCGGCAACCTGGTCGACCTCGCCGTCGCGGTGGTGATCGGCGCGGCCTTCACCACGGTGGTCAACGCGTTCGTGAAGGATCTGATCACGCCAGTGATCGCGGCGATCGG
>JACCUE010000042.1 GCA_013812005.1 Thermoleophilaceae bacterium | reverse complement strand
GGTCTTGGCTCCCCGTGAGCGCGAAATCCTGCGCATGCGCTTCGAGGAGGGACTGCCCCAGACCCAGATCGCCGACCGGGTGGGCCTGTCCCAGATGCACGTCTCCCGCCTGATCCGGAAGTCCTTGGCCGTGATGCGCGCCGAGATGCAGTGACCAACATCAAAGGTGGGCACCCCTTCTTGCGAGCTCCGCGTGCGCTCGGGGTCCTGCTGGTGATGGGCGTGCTGACGGGCGCCGGCTGCTCCCCGGGAGGAGAGCCCGATCTCGGTGACGCGCGCGAGGGTGGCTCGGTATCGGTGGCGCTGGCCTCGGCTCCCGACAGCTTGGATCCGGCCGTGGCCGTCTCGCCGACCGCGCTCCAGGCGCTATGGCTTTCACACACTCCCCTGCTCACCTACGCGCGCAGCGAGGGCGTGGCAGGAGCCCAGGTCATTCCCGGACTTGCCGTCGACATGCCCGAGGTGTCCGAAGACGGGCGCACCGTGAAGCTCCAGCTCCGCGAAGGGCTGAGGTACTCCGACGGCCGGCGGGTGGTCGCCGGCGACTTCGAGCGCGCGGTCAAGCGGGCCCTGCGCCTCAACCTCAACGCCCTCGATCTGTTCGGCGACATCGAGGGCACCCGCCACTACGCACGCTCGCTGCTGGCGGGGGCGGACATAGCGGGCATCTCGGCCGATGGGCGGACCGGCGAGGTGCGGATCGATCTGCGCCGGCCCGACCCCGACCTTGCGTATTCGCTGGCGGTGCCCATGGCCGCACCCGTGCCCGCCGGCGTCCCGATGCGCGACCTGACCAGCCGGCCTCCTCCCGGCGTGGGCCCGTACAGGTCCGTGCCCCCTCGCCCGGGCACGGTCTTCGTGCTCGAGCGCCGCCGCGGCTTCCGGCTGCCGGGGGTGCCCGCCGGCCTGGTGGACGAGGTGGCGGGCGAGGTGATCGGCGACCCCGATGCGCAGTCGCGGGCCGCGATCGACAGCCGGGTCGACGTAGCCCAGGGCGAGCCCCCGGTCGACCTGATCGCGCGGATCCGCTCCGAGCTCAAGGATCGCTACTCAGAGCACCCGACCCTGGCCCTCGACTACCTGGCAATGGACGTGAGCCGGCCGCCGTTCGCCGTCGAGGACATGCGCCGGGCGGTGAGCTATGCGATCGACGAGGCCGCCCTCGGGCGCCTGCGTGACGGGTTCCTCGAGCCCACCTGCAACGTGGTGGCGCCGCAGGTGGTGGGCTACCGGGCACTCGATCCATGCCCGTACGGGGAGCGGGAGTTCAACTCGGACGTGGTCAGGGCGCGCGAACTCGTGAGGGATTCGGCGCGGCGACCTCCGCCGGTGATCGTGTCGGCGGATGGCAAGCGCGCGGGAGCGCTCGAGCGCTATCTGGTCCGGACACTCGACAAGGTCGGTTTCAGCGCCCGGCGGGCGCGCACCGAGACCGAGCGACTCCGAGCCCAGGTCTCTTTCGCCCGGGTGGACCCGATCCTGCCACTGCCCGGGCGCTATCTCGAGATCGTGGACGACGGTGTGCTGAAGCGCCGCATCGAGCTGCTCGAGCGCGGGGCTTCGCCCCAGGACTCGGCCGACGACTGGGCGGCCCTCGATCTGGACGTGGTGGAGGGAGCGGAGGTGGCCCCCTACGGCGTCGAGACCGTCGGCGTGTTGATGTCCGAGCGGATGGACCCCGAGAACTGCTCTCTGTACCACCCTGTCTTCAGGCTCGATTGGTCGAGCCTGTGCCTGCGCTGACGCGCAGTCCACCTAGACTCCGAGCCGATGACGGCGGCCGAGATTCGCGAGCGATTCCTCTCCTTCTTCGAGGAGCGAGGGCACCTGCGAGTGCCCTCGGCCTCGCTCGTACCCGCGAGCTATGACCCGACGGTGCTGCTCACGACCGCCGGCATGCAGCCCTTCAAGCCCTACTTTCGCGGCGAGGAGGAGCCGCCGTCACGCAGGCTCACCTCCTGCCAGAAGGTGTTCCGCTCGACCGACATCGAGAAGGTGGGCAGGACGGCGCGCCATCTCACGTTCTTCGAGATGCTCGGCAACTTCTCGATCGGCGACTACTTCAAGCAGGGGGCGGCCGAGTACGCCTGGGAACTCTCGACGCAGGGCTTCGGCTTCGATCCCGAGGCGGTCTGGATCACGGTGTTCGGTGGGGACGATGAGCTGGGTCTCGGGCCGGATGAGGAGGCGGTCGCCTGCTGGCGCTCGATCGGCATCCCCGACGACCGCATCGTCGCGCTCGGCACCGAAGACAACTTCTGGTGGTCGGGGCCTACCGGCCCCTGCGGCCCGTGCTCCGAGCTCTACCTCGACCGGGGCCTCGGCTTCGGCGGTGAGGACGATCTGCCCGGCGACGAGACAGAGCGTTTCCTGGAGTTCTGGAACCTGGTGTTCATGCAGTACGAGCGGCACGCCGACGGCTCGCTCACCGACCTGCCGCAGAAGAACATCGACACGGGGCTGGGACTCGACCGCCTGGCGGCGGTCCTCCAGGACGTGCCCTCGGTCTATGAGACCGATCACTTCCTGCCGCTGATCCGGTTCGGCGAAGAGCGCTCGGGTCGCCGCTCGGGCTCCGACCTGCCCACCACGCGTGCGCTGCGAGTGCTGGCCGACCACGGCCGCGCCGCGACCTTTCTGCTGGCCGACGGCGTGGTGCCATCCAACGAGGACCGCGGCTACATCCTGCGGCGCATTCTGCGGCGGGCGATCCAGCAGGGACGGGCTCTGGGTATCGGCCAGGGCTTTCTTCCCGATCTCTGTGAGGTGGTGATCGAGACCATGGGCTCCGCCTACCCCGAGCTGGTGCAGGAGCGCCAGACGATCGTCCGCTGGAGCGCCGCCGAGGAGGAGGGCTTCGGCCGTACCCTGGTCCAGGGCGAGCGCCTGCTGGCCGACCTCGTGGCGCGAGCGCGAAAGGAGGGCGCAGCCGAGGTGAGCGCCGAGGAGGCCTTCCGGCTGCACGACACCTACGGCTTTCCCTTCGAGATGACCAAGGAGCTGCTCGACGAGGCGGGTCTCGCGGTCGATGAGCAGCGTTTTGCCGGCCTGATGGAGGAGGCACGCATACTCGCGCGCGCCGGCTCGCGCGACACCGCGGCGGACAGCTCCGCCGACCGTGCGGCCGGCTTCGCCAAGGCGGCGGGCTTTGAGACCCGCTTCGTGGGCTACGAGTCGATCGAGGCGGACACGGTGGCGCGGGCCGTGGAGCGAGAAAACGGCAATGTGCTGGTCAAGCTCGAGGACAGCCCCTTCTATCCCGCCGGCGGCGGTCAGGTGTCCGACGCCGGAACGGTGGAGACCGGCTCCGGCCGCGCCCGGGTGGTCGACGTGTTCCGGCTGGGCTCCGATCAGGCGCTGGCGCTCGAGGCCGTGGAGGGAGAGATCGCCGCGGGCGAGCGTGTGCACGCCACGGTGGACCGCCCCACCCGCCTGGCCACGATGCGCAACCACACGGCCACCCACCTGTTGCACGCCGCCCTGCGCGAGCGCCTGGGACCCCACGTGCGCCAGGCAGGCTCCTACGTTGGACCGGACAAGCTGCGCTTCGACTTCTCCCACGGCGAGCGCCTCTCCGAGGCCGAGCTGCGCGACGTCGAGGCGCGCGTGAACGGCTGGGTGGCGGCCAACCGGCCGGTGCGGGCCATCGAGATGCCGCTCGACGAGGCCCGCGCCCTGGGGGCGATGGCGCTGTTCGGGGAGAAGTACGGTGACTGGGTGCGGATGGTGGAGGTGGACGAGGTGTCGCGCGAGCTGTGCGGCGGCACGCATGTGGCCACCACCGGCGAGATAGGCCTCTTCCACGTGACCACCGAGACGTCGAGTGCCTCCAACGTCCGCCGGATCGAGGCCGTGACCGGCGCCGTGGCCACCGAGCTGTTCGCGCAGCGCACGGCTCGCATGCGTGAGCTGTCGGGGCTGCTCAAGGCGCCCGAGGGCGAGCTGGTCCGGGTGGTCGACAGGCTGACCGCTCGCGTGCGTGAGATCGGCAAGCGCCCCCAAGGCGGAGACGACGCCGCCGCCGCGGAGAGCCTGCTGGCTGTCGCGGAGGATGTGGCGGGCGTCGCGGTGGTCGTGGCGCGCAGCGAGGCGGGGGATGCCAAGGCCCTGCTGGCGCTGGCCGACCGTGTTCGGCAGCGCCTGGGCGATGCCGCCGTGGTGCTGGGCGCCGCGAGCGACGGCCGCGTGCAGCTCGTGGCCAACGTGGCTCCGTTGGTAGTGGCGCGGGGCGTGAAGGCCGGCGAAGTGGTGCGCGCGGCGGCCGAAGTCGTGGGAGGCGGGGGCGGAGGTCGTGACACGATGGCGCAGGCCGGCGGGCGCGATCCAGCGAAGCTGGACGCCGCGCTTCAGACGGCGCGCGCGACGATCGGGCGGTCGCTCTCCTAGTGCTCCCTTCCAGGACGAGGAACGATTAGATGCGGGTGCTGGCGCTGGACCACGGGGAAGCCCGCTGCGGCTGCGCGGTGTCCGACCCTTCGGGGACTCTGGCGTCGCCCCTTGCCGCGATCGACCGGCCCGGTACCCGAAAGGGGCTCGCACGGGTGGCCGGGCTGGCCGCGGAGCTGGAGGCGGGGCTGATCGTGGTGGGCCTGCCGGTGACCCTGGGCGGCGAAGAGGGGGCTCAGGCCGAGACGGCGCGGGAGTTCGCCCGCCGCCTGGAGGTGAAGGCCCACGTGCCGGTGGAGCTCTACGACGAGCGGTTGACCACGCGGATGGCCGAGGCCATCGGAGGAAGCGCCGACGCGGATTCCCGCGCGGCCGCCCACCTGCTCGAGAGCTACCTCGCCGCCCGCGCAAGCCGATCGCCGGCAGCGGAGACCGCGTGAGTCCCGAGCGAAGCGACGAGGAGCGCGAGCGTGCGCGGCTCGCGCGTGAGGCCAAACGTGCTGCCCGCGAAGGGCGGCCTCCGCCACAGGCGCTGCCGCCGATCGAGATACCGCCGCCGCCCATCGAGACTTCGCCGCCGCCCGCCGCCGGCCCACCGGAGCCCCCAACCGAGGTGGTCTCTCCGCCGCAGCCCATGCCCGATCCCCGGACGCCCGATCCGCCGTCACGGTTCGAGCCGGCGCCGCCGCCCGAGCCGGTCGAGCCTGAGCCCGAGCCGGTCGAACCTTGGCCTGAGCCCGAGCCGGTCGAGCCTGAGCCCGAGC
>JACCUE010000032.1 GCA_013812005.1 Thermoleophilaceae bacterium | reverse complement strand
AGAAAGCCTGCCTGGCGGCGGTCTGCTCCACGGTCGTGTGCCTGCTGATGCTCGCCGGGCTCGGCCTGTTCGTGGACCTGCGCTGGGAGCGATTCCCCCTGTGGGTGGCCGGCGTGGCGGCGGGGGCCCTGGCTTTCGCCGCCATGGGCGTCACGGTGGGTGCGCTGACCAAGGAAGTGAGGGCCGCGTCGCTGCTCTGCGTGATGCTCAGCCTGCCGCTCACCTTCCTCGCGCTGGTGCCCTCGGGCTCGGTCACGCCCTTCCTCTTCGACGTGGTGCGCGTGGTGTCCGCGGTCTTTCCCTTCAAGCCCACCCTCGAGGCGATGGACGCGGCGCTCAACGACACGGGCGGCATCGTCGCTCCCCTGCTGCACCTGTTGGCGCTGTTCGTGGCCTTCGGCGCTGCCAGCCGCCTGGCGCTGCGACGCTTCGCCGGCTGACCCCGGATGCCTAGACTGACCGGAATGGCCTTTCCCTCCACACGGCTGCGCCGGCTGCGCCAGACCTCTCTGCTGCGCGACATGGTGCGCGAGACCGAGCTCACGCCGTCGCACCTCGTGCAGCCGATGTTCGTGGAGCTCGGGACCGACAGCCGGACGCCGATCGAGGCGATGCCGGGCGTGGAGCGCATGTCGATCTCCCACGCGGTGGAGGAGGCGGGGCGGGCACATGCCCTCGGAGTGCCCGCGGTGCTGCTCTTCGGCGTGCCGGCCGAGAAGGACGAGCGCGGCTCGGGCGCCTACGACGACGAGGGCGTCGTACAGCTGGCGGTGCGCGCGATCAAGGATGCCCACCCCGAGCTGGTGGTGATCACCGACGTGTGCCTGTGCGCGTACACCTCACACGGCCACTGCGGCGTGATCCGCGCCGACGGAGCGGTGGACAACGACGTGTCGCTCGAGCTGCTGGCCAGAACGGCGATCTCCCACGCCGTCGCGGGAGCCGACGCCGTGGCGCCCAGCGACATGATGGACGGCCGCGTCGGCGCTCTGCGCGCCCAGCTCGACGCCGAGGATCATAAGGACACCCCGATCGTGGCGTACTCCGCGAAGTTCGCCTCCGCCTTCTACGGTCCCTTCCGTGACGCCGTCGACTCGGCGCCCGCGTCCGGAGACAGGCGCACCTACCAGATGGATCCGGCCAACTCCGACGAGGCGGTGCGCGAGGCCCTCCTCGACGTCGAGGAGGGCGCCGACGTGGTGATGGTCAAGCCCGCGCTGCCCTATCTCGACGTGATCCGGCGGGTGAAGGAGGCGACACGGGTTCCGGTGGCGGCGTACAGCGTGAGCGGCGAGTACGCGATGATCGAAGCGGCCGCGGCGGCCGGATACCTCGACAGGCGGGCCGCGGTGCTCGAGGCGCTCACCTCGATCCGCCGGGCGGGCGCCGACATCGTGATCACCTACCACGCAAGGCAGGTTGCCGAATGGCTTCAGTGAGTGAGACGGAAACGCGGGGAGGCACCGCTTCCCCGCGTGAAGTGGCCGCGATACCGAAGGTGCGCAGCCGCAAGGAAGGCGCCGCCGTGGCGCTCGACGAGCTCGACAAGCGCCTCCTCAACCTGATGCAGGGCAGCTTCCCGCTGGCCCCGCGCCCCTACGAGCACGTGGCAGGACTGGCTGAGGTCTCAGAGGACGAGGTCATGCGCCGCGTGTCACGCCTGCTCGACGAGCGCATCATCCGGCAGGTCACGCCGATCTTCGACACCCGCGTTCTGGGCTACGAGTCGATGCTCGTGGCGGCCAAGGTGGACCCCGAGAACCCGCACCGGGCGGCTCGGATCATCAACTCACATCCCGGCGTCTCTCACAACTACCTGCGCAACCACGACTTCAACCTCTGGTTCACGCTGGCCACCGAGCCCGGGTCGAAGCTGGGCATGCAGGGCACCCTGGACAAGCTGCAGCAGTTGACGGGCGCGGAATCGGTGCGCCAGCTGCCCACGCTCAAGCTGTTCAAGATCCGGATGGACCTCGAGATGGAGAAGGGCACGCGCGACCTCGCCGCGGCCGGAGTGGCCCAGGACCCGATGGAGCCCGACGCGATCGAGCTGTCCGAGCTCGACTACGCGGTGATCGGAGCGCTGCAGGGCGACATGCCGGTGATCAGCGAGCCGTATGCGCCCGCAGCCGAGCAGATAGGCATCTCCCAGGAGGAGCTGCTCGCGCACCTGGAGACGATGAAAGACCGCAAGGCCCTGCGCCGCGTGGCCGCCATCCTGTTTCACCGCCGGGCCGGCTTCTCGGCCAACGGCATGGGCGTGTGGAACGTGCCCGAGGACCGGATCATGGAGGTGGCCCCGCTGATGGCCTCCTTCCGCGGGATCTCGCACTGCTACCAGCGGCCCACCTACGAGGACTGGCACTACTCGGTCTTCACGATGGCCCACGGCCGCTCGAAGGAGGAGTGCGACGCCATCCTCGACTCGATCGCCGGGGAGACCGGGATCGAGGACCGCAGGACGCTCTACTCGTCCACGGAGTTCAAGAAGATCCGCCTGATTTACTTCACCGACGACCACAAGCGCTGGGAGGAAGAGAACGCCTAGGTGGGGCTCTCGGGGAGGAGCGCAGCCGGAACGCCGCCGGGGGAGCGCAGGCCGATCACCGCGGGAGGAGCGCAGCCGGAACGTCGTTCCGGCGAGCACCGCACCGGAGGCTCTCCGCACCGGAGGCTCTCGTGACCCGCTCGCAGGAGCTGTATGAGCAGGCTCTGGAGCTGCTTCCCGGCGGAGTCAACTCGCCCGTCCGGGCGATGAAGGCCATCGGCCGCGACCCGATCTTCGTCTCCCGCGGCGAGGGTGCCGAGCTGTTCGACGTCGACGGCAACTCCTATGTCGACTGGATGCTCTCTTGGGGACCGCTGATCGCTGGCCACGCCCATCCGGCGGTGGTGGAGGCGGTGACCGCTGCCGCTGCCCGGGGCACCGGCTTCGGCGCTCCCACCGAGGCCGAGGTGGAGATCGCGGCGGCGATCGCCGACCGGGTGCCGGGCGCCGAGATGGTGCGGATGGTCAACTCGGGGACCGAGGCGTCCATGAGCGCCATCCGCCTGGCGCGCGCCGCCACCGGCCGCGAGAGGCTGCTCAAGTTCGCCGGCGCCTACCACGGTCACGTGGACGGGCTGCTCGCCGACGCCGGCTCCGGCCTGGCCACCGCCGGCATCCCCGCCTCACCGGGCGTTCCGGTCGCCCAGGCCGCCGCCACGACCGTCGTGGGATGGAACGATCGCGAGGCGGTGGAGCGCGCGGTGAACGAGGCCGAGTACGCCGCCATCCTCGCCGAGCCCTACCCGGCCAACATGGGCCTCGTGCTGCCCGCCGAGGGCTTCCTCGCCTTCCTGCGCGAGCAGGCCGACCGCTCCGGCGCCCTGCTCGTGTTCGACGAGGTGATCTCGGGCTTTCGCGTGGCGAGGGGAGGCGCCCAGGAACGCGAAGGCGTGACGCCGGACCTGACGATCATGGGCAAGGTGATCGGCGGGGGAGTCCCGGCGGCGGCCTATGCCGGCTCGAAGGAGCTGATGAACATGGTCGCGCCGGCCGGCGACGTCTACCAGGCGGGCACCCTGTCGGGCAACCCTCTGGCCACCGCGGCCGGCCTTGCGACGCTGCGGCTGCTCGAGGCGGCCGCCTACGACCGCCTGACCGCGGTGGCCGAAGCCCTGGCGAGCGGTCTGCGCGACGCGGCGGCACAGGCGGGCGTGCCGGTCGAGGTGGCGTGCACCACAGGTCTGCTCACCGTCTTCTTCGGTGACGGGCCGGTGACCAGCTACGCGGACGCCAAGGCGTGCAACACCGACGCGCACGCCGCCTTCTGCCGCGCTCTGCTCGAGCGCGGCGTGTACCTTCCGCCCTCGCAGTTCGAGACCTGGTTTCCCTCGCTTGCCCACTCCGACGCACACGTGGAGCTGACCCTCGCCGCGGCCGGTGAGGCGTTCGCGGAGGTCGCGCGGTGAGCGCGCTCGCCGCGGTCGTGGCCGCCGTCGAGCCAAGCCTGGCTGCGAATGCCAAGTTGGACATCGGGCCGGATCGCTTCGACTCCGAGGGCGCGGACGCCGACCGGCTGTTCGTGCTCGAGGCGGTGTACGAGGGGTACCTGCTGCATTACGCCACCTCCCGGGCGTTCGAGGGGATGGATCTCGACCTGCGCCTTCTGGCCGGCGATGCCCTCTACGCGCTGGGGCTCTCCCGCCTTGCCGAGCGCGGGGACCTGGACGCCGTGGCGGAGCTGTCGGACCTGATCTCGCTCACCGCCCGGGCACAGGCCGAGGGCCGCACCGAGCACGCGGAGCTGCTCTGGGAGGCCAGCGCCGTAGCCCTCGCCGGAGGCGGCGGAGAGGTCGCCCGCGGATCCTGGCGCATTCCGCATGAACACGGGGGTTCGTGACACCCGTAGCCATGTTGACTCTATCCTCCAGTTGGCGTTGAATGTGAAGGGCACACCCTCCCTCTGACCGTGGCCGCGAACCGCTCCAACAAGAACCCGCCGCGCTACACCGCCGATCACGGCATGGCGGGGGCGTTCGAGGGAGAGACCGTGACCCGCCGCCGCTTCATGACCGGCGGGGCGCTGGCGGC
>JACCUE010000018.1 GCA_013812005.1 Thermoleophilaceae bacterium | reverse complement strand
AGCGACTCCTCGCGCTCGGTAGCGCGCAGTGGCATGAAGAGCCCGATCACCCGCAGGATCACGAACGTGGCTGCGAACGCGTAGGCCGGAGTCACGAGCACGGCCAGCGCCTGCAGGCCGAGCTGGCCCGCGTCGCCATAGACGAGGCCGTCCGACACGCCGTTCCACGAGAGCTGCGCGAAGAAGCCGACGAACAGGATGCCGGTCAGCCCCGCGATCCCGTGGGCGGCGAGCACGTCGAGCGTCTCGTCGACCCGCGTGCGGGGCCGCCAGACGATGATCGCGTAGCTCGGCAGCGCAGCGACCGCGCCGAGCACCATGGCCCACCCCGGGCTGATGAAACCGCCCGCAGGCGTGATCCCCACGCAGCCGACGATGATCGCCGTCGCCGCTCCGATCGCCGTCACCTGCCTGCCGCGCAAGAGATCGAGGGCGAACCAGACGACGAGCGTGCATGCCGGCGTGAGCAGCGTGTTCGTGAAGGCGAGCACGCCGGAGTTGCCGGTCGAGAAGCCGCTGCCGCCGTTGAAGCCGAACCAGCCGAACCAGAGCAGGCCGGCGCCGAGGAGCACGTAGACCGCGTTGTGGGGCAGGAGTGCCTGCCGCCCGTAGTCCTTCCGCGTCCCCACCACGAGCGCGGCTGCCAGCGCCGAGAAGCCGGACCCCATCTCGACCGGGATGCCCCCCGCGAAGTCGAGCGTGCCCTTCTCCTGCAGCCAGCCGCCTCCGAAGGCCCAGTGCGCGAGGACGGCGTAGACCAGCACCGACCACAACGCAGCGAAGACGAGAAACGGCGCAAACCGCATCCGCTCCACGACGGCGCCCGACACGAGCGCGACCGTGACTATGCAGAAGGTCGCCTGGAACGCCATGAAGAGCAGGTGCGGGATGGTGGTTCCGTCACGTGGCTCGAAGGTCACGTCCTGCAGGAACGCGTGGCCCAGGCCGCCGATCAGCCCGTTGCCCTCGTCGAACGCAACCGAGTAGCCGACGAGGGCCCACATCACGGTGGCGACCGCGAGCGCGGCCACGCACATCATGAACGTGTTGAGCGTGTTCTTCGAGCGCACGAGGCCCGCGTAGAAGAGCCCCAGCGCGGGCGTCATCAGGAGCACGAGGGCGGTGGCGGCGAGCATCCAGGCCGTGTCGCCCGAATTCACCTGGGCGGCCAGCAGGCCGGCCGCATCGGTCACGGGCCCACCGGCGTCACGGCACCATGGTCGGTCTCACCGGTACGGATGCGCACCGCCCGCTCCAGCGCAACGACGAAGATCTTGCCATCGCCTACCTCGCCGGTCCGCGCGCCCTCGCAGAGAGCGTCGATCGTCGGCTGAACGAACTCCTCTGAGACGGCGATCTCGAAGCGGACCTTATCGGCGAGTCCCATCTTCACGGTCGTGCCGCGATAGGTCTCGACCCGCTCGAGCTCTCCTCCATGCCCCTGGACCCGGCTCATGGAGACTCCGCGCACCTCAGCGCGGTAGAGCGCTTCCAGAACGTCATTCGCCCTATCCGGACGCACGATGGCGATCACGAGCTTCACAGTTCTCGCTCCTTCCTGGACAAGACACCACCCCGGAGCGATGAGGCGTTCCGGGCTACCTCCCGGTACCTCGCCATCTCCCGCCGAGCGCGAGCCTAACCATCTACCGCACGGGGGCGCAAGCGGGCGGAATGCATAATCCACAGGAAGCATTCCGACCAGTCCGTCTTCAAGGAGGAGTCCCGATGTCCGTCACCGACGAGCTGCTGCGCAACGCCGAGTCCTACGCCGAGGGGTTCGACAAGGGTGATCTGCCGATGCCTCCGGGCCGAAAGGTCGCGATCGTCGCGTGCATGGACGCCAGGCTGAACCCCTACGGCCTGCTCGGCCTGCAGGAAGGCGACGCACACGTGATCAGCAACGCCGGCGGTGTGATCACCGACGACGAGATCCGCTCGCTTGCGATCTCTCAGCGTCTGCTCGGCACGGAGGAGATCGTCCTCATCCATCACACCGACTGCGGCATGCTGACCTTCACGGACGAGGAGTTTCGTCGCTCGATCCAGGACGAGACCGGGATCAAGCCCGAATGGGCCTCGGAGACGTTCTCGGACCTGGACGAGGATCTCCGCCAGTCGCTGGCCCGCGTCACGGCCAGCCCCTTCATCCCCAACAAGGACAGTGTGCGCGGCTTCGTCTATGAGGTCGAGACCGGGCGGCTGCGCGAGGTAACCTGACACGCGGGAACGGGGCTCACGGGGCTTCCCCCACTCCGAGTGCGTGGGCGGAGGATGCGGGTGGAACTCAAGCAGACCGTGCGAGTTGCCGAAGAATCTGATGTATCCGCTCCTGGTGCCGGATGGCCTTTAACTGACGGGGAGGGCAGCATTGCCGTGAAGGGCGTGGTCTTCAATCTGCTCGAGCAGATCGTCATCCGTGAACACGGAGAGGACGCCTGGGACGAGTTGCTGGACTCGGCGGGCCTGGAGGGGTCGTATACGTCTCTGGGCAGCTACGAAGACGCCGACCTGGCCAAACTGGTAGGCGCGGCCTCGGGCGCGCTCAACCTTCCACCCGATGAGATCGTGCGCTGGTTCGGTCGGAACGCACTGCCTCTGTTCGCCGTCAGCCATCCGCAGCTTTTCGAACGGCACTCCTCAGGCCGCACGTTCGTCCTCACCCTCAACGACATCATCCATCCGGAGGTCCGCAAGCTGTACCCGGGCGCCGACGTGCCGGTTTTCGACTTCGCCTCTACTCCCACCGGAGACATTGTCATGGGGCATCACTCGTCGCGCAAGATGTGTTCGTTCGCCGAGGGCCTGCTCGAGGGTACCGCCGACTACTTCGGAGAGCAGGTTGCAATCGTCCAGCCGCTCTGCATGAAGCGCGGCGACGAGCGCTGTGTGATCGAGATCTCCTTCGCGGAGGACGGGC
>JACCUE010000003.1 GCA_013812005.1 Thermoleophilaceae bacterium | reverse complement strand
CTCGCGCGCGCGCTCTTTCTCAAGCAGCTTCACGGAAAGGAGCGCGACACCATCGACATGCAGACGCGCCACAAGGCGTCCGCGGTGCTGCTCGGGGTGCTCGTGGGCTTCGTGCTGGGCGTCACCTCGGCCGGCAGCGGTGCCCTGATCGCCGTCGGTCTGATCCTGCTGTTTCGCCTCGTGCCCACACGGGTCGTGGGCACGGACGTGTTCCATGCCGCCATCCTGCTGTGGGCAGCGGCGATCGCCCACCTCGTGTCCGGCAACGTGGACTTCGCGCTGGCCGGAACCATCCTTCTCGGCTCGGTCCCGGGCGTATGGGTGGGAAGCCACATGTCCGTCCGGGTGCCGACCGACGCCCTGCGTACGACGCTCGCCGTGGTGCTGCTGGGATCCGGCCTCGGCTTGCTCGCAAAGGCGGGCACCGGCATCCCCGGCGCCGTGCTGGGCGCCTTCCCGGTGGCCGCTGCGCTGATCATCGCCGGCGTGATGCTGCGCGACCGGCGCCGGCGCCGCTTGTCGCCCGAGCCCGTGCCCGCCGTCCGGACCTGAGGCCGCGGCTCCGGTGGCAATCTCGGCCGGTACCCTCCCGCGCCGCATGTTCTCCAAGGTGCTGGTGGCCAATCGCGGTGAGATCGCCATCCGCGTGATGCGCACGCTCGAGGAGCTGGGGGTCGGCACGGTGGCCGTTTACTCCGAGCCCGATCGCGATGCGCCCCACGCGCGCAGAGCCGACGAGGCCTACCTGCTCGGCCCCGGGCCCGCCGCCGAGAGCTACCTCAAGGTGGACAAGATCCTCCAGGTGGTCAAGGAGTCCGGCGCCGAGGCAGTGCATCCCGGCTACGGCTTCCTGGCCGAGAACGCCGCGTTCGCACGCTCGTGCGAGGAGGCCGGTGTCACCTGGATCGGCCCGCCCGCCGACGCCATCGACGCGATGGGCTCCAAGACCCGTGCCCGCGAGCTGATGAAGGCGGCCGGGGTGCCGATCGTGCCGGGCACCACCGATCCCGTCGAGACCGTGGAGGACGCGAGGAGGATCATCGGCGAGTCGATCGGCTACCCGGTGGCGATCAAGGCCGCCGGCGGGGGAGGAGGCAAGGGCTTCCGCGTGGCCGAGAGCGAGGACAAGCTCGAGGACGCCTTCGAGGGCGCCGCGCGCGAGGGCGAGAAGTTCTTCTCGGACGCCACCGTGTACATCGAGCGCTACCTGCCCGACCCGCGCCACGTCGAGGTGCAGGTGCTGGCCGACGCGCACGGCAACGTCGTCCATCTTTTCGAGCGCGACTGCTCGGTGCAGCGCCGCCACCAGAAGCTGATCGAAGAGAGCCCCGCCCCCGCCGTCGACCCCGATCTGCGCGAGCGGATCGGCAAGATCGGCACCGACGCCGCCAAGGCCGTGGGCTACCGCTCGGCCGGCACGATCGAGGGCCTGCTGGCCGACGGCGAGTACTTCTTCCTCGAGATGAACACCCGCGTGCAGGTGGAGCACTGCGTGACCGAGATGGTCACCGGGGTCGACATCGTGCGCGAGCAGATCCGCGTCGCCGCCGGCGAGGAGCTGTCGTTCACCCAGGACGACGTCGTGATCCGCGGGCATGCGATCGAGTGCCGCATCAACGCCGAGGACGCCTCGAAGAGGTTCGCGCCCGCGCCGGGGCAGATCACGACCTACCGCGAGCC
This sequence comes from Thermoleophilaceae bacterium, assembly GCA_013812005.1. Classification (GTDB taxonomy): domain Bacteria; phylum Actinomycetota; class Thermoleophilia; order Solirubrobacterales; family Thermoleophilaceae; genus JAAYBF01. The sequence continues at coordinate 829 of JACCUE010000003.1, read as the reverse complement.
CAGCGGGCCGGGCGTGCGGGTGGACTCCGGCGCCGCGGCCGGCTACGCGGTGCTGCCGCTCTATGACCCGATGATCGCCAAGCTGATCGTGTGGGACACCGACCGCGAGGCGTCCACGCGGCGGATGCTGCGGGCGCTGTCGGAGTTCGACATCGGCGGGCTAAGGACGCTGCTCCCGTTCCACACGGCGCTGATGGCCACCGAGCAGTGGGCAAACGGCGAGACCTGCCGCGACCTCGTGGAGGACGGGGACTGGCTCTCCCAGCTCTCCTACCCGAAGCCCGAGCCGCCCTCAGAGGACGGCCCTGACGAGCCCAAGGTCGAGCGCGACTACGCGGTCGAGGTCTCCGGCCGGCGCTTCGACGTGAAGGTGATCGGCGAGGCGTTCGGAGGTGGCGGCAACGGGGCGACCGCCGGGCGCAGGCCCCCCAGGCGCTCCGAGCGCCGGGGCCCGGGGGGCGGCGGACCCGACGAGATCACCTCCCCCCTGCAGGGCAACATGTGGAAGGTACGCGTGAAGAAGGGTGACGCCGTCGAGGAGGGCCAGCTGCTCTGCATCATCGAGGCGATGAAGATGGAGAACGAGATCACCGCCCACAAGGCGGGCACGGTCGCCGAGCTGCCCATCGAGGAGGGCAAGCCGATCAACGCCGGCGACCCGATCGCCACGATCACCTCGGCGCCGGCCGAGTAGAGCGAGCGCGTCACTGCCTTCGCGCGCCCGCCGCCTGCTGCCGCTGGTGCTCGCCACTACGGCCACCCAGGCATCGATCGTGGTGCTGGCGCCCCTGCTGGTGGAGATCGCGCGCGACCTCGGCGTGTCGCTGAG
>JACCUE010000347.1 GCA_013812005.1 Thermoleophilaceae bacterium | reverse complement strand
TCGGCCTGGATGGCGGGACCGCCCGCCTTAGCGATCGCCGCGGCAACGCCGCCGCCGTGCACGAGCCGGGTGTTGGCGGCATTGGCTATCGCGTCCACTGCGAGCTCGGTCACATCTGCTTGGAGGACTTCGAGCTCCACGGGCATATCGTGTCCGATATGGCCACGCAGGACCACATGGCCTCAAACCCGCAGCTGGTCGATCGGGCACTCGCGCGGCGGCTTGTCGTCGCGCCAGCGCAGGAGCTTGGCCCCGTGCCGGATGCGGTCGCCCGTGATGTGGTCGAAGGCGATCTCGCACACGAGCTCGGGCCGTAGGCCCTCCCACACCAGCTCCTCGTCGGACTTCCACCGGCTGGGCTCGCCGGACCCCTGCTCGCCCGTGCGGTAGGGGTCGAGGAAGGCCAGCAGCTCGCGCTTCTCGGAGGCCTTGAAGCCCGACGTGTGGCCCACCACCCGCAGCTCGCCGGCCCCGTCGTACATCCCCAGGATCAGGGAGCCGACCGTGCCCGGCTCCTTGCCCAGCCGGAACGCGGCGACCACGCAGTCGGCGGTGCGTACCCGCTTGATCTTCACCATCCCCTTGCGCTCACCCGGCAGGTAGACCGCACCGGCCTGCTTGGCGATCACTCCCTCTGAGACGCCGGTGAGCCACTGACCGGCGCCGTCGCGGTCCTCGGCCACCGGCGTGAGCTGCACGGGAGACAGCTCGAGCTCGGCCAGCCGCTGCCGGCGTTCGCCGTAGGGCCGGCCCATCAGCACCTCGTCGCCGACCGCCAGGACGTCGAAGGCCACGAAGGCGGCCGGGGTCTCAGAAGCCAGCTTCTCGACCCGTGAGGCCGCCGGGTGGATGCGCTGGCTGAGCAGGTCGAACTCCTGCACGCCGTCGACCACCACGATCATCTCCCCGTCGATCACAGCGCGCTCGACGGGCATCGCGAGCAGCTGGGCCTCGACGTCGGGGAAGTAGCGGTTCATCTGCTTGCCGCCGCGGCTCTGCAGATAGACGGCGTCGCCGTCGCGGAAGGCGATCGTCCTGAAGCCGTCCCACTTGGGCTCGTAGACCCAGCCCTCGCCATCGGGCAGCTCCTTCGCCGAGCGCGCGAGCGCGGGCTTGATCGGCGGCTCGAGCGGGAGGCTCACGCGTGTCCGGGGCCGATCTCCACGCCGGGTAGCATGCCATTCGATGTCTCACGACCAGGCCACCGTCGCCGAGGAGGAGTACCTCCAGGTCATCTTCTGGCTCGAGGAGGCCGGCCTTCCCATGACGGGCGCCAATGTGGCGCGCGCGATGCAGGTCTCCGCGCCCACCGTGCACGAGATGATCGGGCGCCTCGAGGGAGACGGCTATATCACCCGTGGCGACGACAAGTCGATCTCCTTCACCGACACCGGACGCGAGCACGCCGCCGGCATCGTCCGCCGTCACCGGCTGATCGAGCGCTTCCTCACGGACGTCTTCGACATCCCCTGGGACCAGGTGCACGAGGAGGCGGAACGGTTGGAGCACTGGATGTCGCCCACGGTGGAGGAGCGGATGCTCAAGGCCATCGGCGACGCCCAGACCTGTCCCCACGGCCATCCGATCTATACGGGCCGGCGCGAGGAGGGGGTGCCGCTCGCCGACGTCGAGTTGGGCGCCACGGTGCGCGTGCTGCGCTTCGAGAACGAGGCCGAGGATCTGCTGCACTACCTGATGGACGCCGGCCTCAAGCCGGGCCTGGAGGGCACGCTCTCGGAGTCCGACGACGAGCAGGTGGCGCTGGAGAGCGACGGCAAGCGGTTCGCGGTCACCCGCAGCGTGGCCGAGACCGTGTCGGTGGTCGCCGACCCGTCGCCACCGCCCCGCGTGGCGCTGCCGGAGCAGCTGGTCCTGGCCAAGGAGCACTGGGGGCGTTAGGCGCTCGGCGAGCGCCCGCGTCAATCCACCTCAGCCACGCTGGCCTTCCGCAGGCGCAGGTCGTAGAACAGCAGCGTCGTGACCAGGGCGATGAACGGCGTGGTCAGGCTCTCCGCCACGATCTCTCCCACCAGCAGCACCGCCTCCCGGTCGGCCGCCGCCGCGGCGGCGGAGAGGGGGGCGAGGATGAGGATGCCCGGCACGGCGGTGGCCAGGTTGGCGAGCAGCAGGATCGCGAAGGTGCGCCAGAAGGCGTCCTGGACTACGTCCCAGCTACGCGCGAGAGCCTTCGATCCGCGCAGGCCGTCGATCATCACGGTCTGGGTCACGAAGTACCAGCGCACCGCCAGGTAGAGGCCCGGTATCAAGAAGGCGAACAGGCCGAGGGCGATGCCTGCGGCCGCCAGCACCACGGCTCCGAACAGCGGGGCGAACACGTCCAGGGCCTCCTGCAGTGACCGCCCGGCGCCGGGCTGCTCGCCGTTGGCCAGCGAACGGAGGACGAAGATCGTGGCGGCCGTGATCAGCGGCGTGGCCACCAGGAAGCTCACCGCGACGGGAATCCCGGTGCGCGCCAGCGAGCTGTCCTCGCGGTAGGCCGATGTCAGCGCCTCGAGCCCGATGCCCGACACCACCAGCTGCACCGGCGCGATCACCGCGGCGGCGATCAGGAGCAGGAGCCCGAAGTGGCGGGCATAGAGCAGCAGCGAGTCTCGGAAGAGCTCACCCACATCGCGAGGCCGCCCGAGGTCGAGCCCCGGGGCCTGCGTCACGCCGGGGTCAGATCCCGCCAGGCGGCGGCCAGGCGGCTCACAGCTTCGTCGATCTGGTCGCTGCGCACGCCGGAGTAGGCGATCCGGAAGGCGTTCTCCCCGCCCTCCAGCAGGAAGTCGGCGCCCTTGATGAACACCACCCCGAGCTCGGATGCGCGCTCCGCGAGGGCGGCTGCGTCAGAGCCCTCGGGCAGCTCGACCCACAGGAAGTAGCCCCCCTCCGGGACCACGAAGCGCGCCTCGGGCAGCTCGCGCCGGAGTGCGGCGCACAACACGTCGCGACGCTCACGCAGCGCCTTCTTCACGGTCTCGATCGAGCTCTCGATGGACCCTGAGTTGCAGAACTCGGCGACGATGGCCTGCGAGACCATGTTCGGGGAGATGTATGTGGCCGTGGCCATCCGGCGGATCTGCGCGATCACGTCGGTGGGCCCGGCCAGATACCCCACCCGGATGCCCGGGCAGACCGTCTTCGAGAAGGAGGAGGCGTAGACCACCCTGTCTGCGCTGTCGAGCGAGAGCATCGTGGGCTCGGGCTCGCCTTCGAAGCGCAACTCCACGTAGGGGTCGTCCTCGAAGAGCACGAAGTCGTAGCTCTCGGCCAGCTCCACCAGGCGACGGCGCTTGTCCTCCGACAGGGTGCACCCCGCCGGGTTGTGGAAGTTGGGGATGATGTGCGCGAGCTTCGGCCGCGCGCCGCCTTCGAGCGCCTGCTCGAGCGCCTTCACGTCGATCCCGTCGTCCTCCAGCGGGATGGCGAGGATCTCGGCGCCGAGCTCGCGCAGGGCCAGCAGGGTACGGTCGTAGCTCGGCGCCTCGACCACGACCACGTCGCCGGGTGACACCAGCAGCCGGAACAGGAAAGCATCCGCCTGCATCGAGCCGTTGGTGGCGACGACCTGCTCGGGCGCCACTCCCTGGCGGCCGGCGATCCACTCGACCAGCGGCCCGTAGCCGGCCGAGGTGCCGTACGAGAACGCCCCCGCCGGGTCCTGGCTGAAGGCGCGGTCGGCGGCGGCACGGAGGTCGTCGACCGCCACGATGTCGAGGGAGGGCGCGCCGCGGGCGAGGGAGATGGTTTCGGGTGGAGTCACAAGGGCCACGATACCGAGCCCGGCAGGAGCGGTCAGACCCCCAGCGCGTAGGATCGAGGTGGAGAAAATGACGCAGAGCGCCAGCCGAGCACGTTGTGTCTGCCCTCCCACGGGGGCGAGCGCCTGACCATGCGTACGGATCACCTGGGCGCCGGAGTCGAGCGCCTCGACCCCGAAAGCCGCGCGTTGCTGGAGCTCTCGGTTGTTCGCGGGCTGGGAGACGAGGAGCTCGCCGGGATGCTCGGCGTGGAGGTCGGACGCTTACGCGCGCGCCGTGAGGGGGTGATGCGCGAGCTGGGGGCCGACTCCGCGGAGGAGCGCGAGGCGCTGGCGGTCTCCTTGCGGAAAGGGGTACGCGAGGCGCAGCCCGAGGACGTTGCGGAGACGAGGCCGGCCGCAGAGCCAGGGCCCGCCGGCGAGCCGTCGCCCACGGGGACAGCCGAGCCGCGTCCGCGCAGGCGAGCGCTGCTCGCGCTCGGGGGCGGCGTGACGATCGCGATCGTGGTCGCGCTCGTGTTCGCCCTCCGAGCGGACGACGCGCCCGTCTTCCTCGACGATCCCGGTCCCGCTGGGCCAGACGCGCCCCGGGCCGAGCGATTCGAGGCGGTCGGGGGTGGCGAGGGAGATGGCACCGCCCGGATCACGGGGGCCGAGGACCGAAGGGTCCTGCACGTCAGCGTGCGGGGCCTGCCACGCCCCGCCGAGGGTGGGTACGTGATCTGGCTCTACGACTCGATCTCGAAAGCTCGCCCGCTGACGGGTTCCCGCCGGGGCACCTTCACGCTGCGCCAGCCGCTGCCGCCCGGCTTTGCCCGCTACGGCCTCCTCGACGTCTCCCGCGAGCCGGCCGACGGCAACCTCGAGCACAGCGGTCAGAGCGTCCTGCGCCTGCCGCTCGATCAGGTCCCGGGGGCCTGACCCAGGGCGCGCTCGACCTTGGCCCTGAAGCTTGCCGGGTCGATGGCCGGATATCTGTGCAGCGACGGTTCGATCTGGTCGAACAGGTCCTTCGCTCGCTTGGGCTCGACCAGGCCGCTCCGGACCATCGCAGCGACATCGGTGAGGTCTGTGACGAACCCGCGCTCGATCTTCGACAGAGCCTGCGAGTAGAGGTCGAAATGACGCACGGTCACCCGACCCTCATGCAGCACGGCGGGGCTTCGTTCCCGCCAGCCGGGCAGCTCCGGTACGAAATCCGGGGGCGAAGCCAGCTCGATGTTGAGATCCAACTCCTCCTTGAGCTCGGAGAGCCGCCGAAAGAGGGCGTCCGAGTCGGGTTCGAGCCGTAGATCGACATCGACGGTGGACTGGCGCCACCCCTCGATCACCGCGGTGGCGCCCCCGGTCAGATAGACGACCGTATCCTCGAGGGCGACCCTTCCGAGCTCGCGCGCCAGCGCCCGGATGCGGGCGGCGTCAACTGGCGCGCGCATGCTCGGCTGCGCGGGCGAGGCTGACGATGCGCCCGACGAGGGCGTTGTACCGGCTATGCGCGCCGGCTCGGTCGTCCTCGGCCAGCAGAGCGTACAGGCGGTGGCCGGCATCATCGTCGCGATCACCCGGTACCTCGATCCCGATATCCCGCAGTCGTGGGGCGGCCATGCTCACCAGCGCCGCCTCGATGGTGTTGCGGCCGGACGCAAGGTCGTCGACGCCGCGCACGAGGAGATCGGCGCCGGGCAAATCCCCGAGCGCCTCGATTGACTCGCCGGACATGCCGGGATCGTAAAGGGCGCACCGGGACTCTCCGGCCTACGCCAGGTCTGTGACGAGGGCGACGGCGATCTCCGCCACCTCCGTCGGGGTCCTGCCCACGCGCACGCCGCCGGCCTCGAGTGCCTCGGCCTTGGCGGCGGCCGTGCCCTTCGAGCCCGAGACGATCGCGCCGGCGTGGCCCATGGTCTTGCCGGGCGGGGCGGTGAAGCCGGCGATGTAGGCCACCACGGGCTTGGTCACATGCTCGCCGATGTACTCGGCGGCCTGCTCCTCGGCGTCGCCGCCGATCTCGCCGCTCAAGACGATCAGCTCGGTCTCGGGATCTGCCTCGAACAGCTCGATCACGTCGATGAAGCTGGAGCCCGGCACGGGGTCTCCTCCGATGCCCACGATCGAGGAGTTGCCGAACCCGCGCCCCGCCAGCTCGTTGCCGATCTGATAGGTCAGCGTGCCCGAGCGCGACACCACACCTACGTTGCCCTCGCTGAAGAAGGCCGCCGGGATGATGCCCACGTTGGCCTTGCCGGGGGAGAGGATGCCCGGGCAGTTCGGCCCGATCAAGCGCGAGGGGCCGCGCTGGATGTGGTTGTAGATGCGCAGCTCGTCGTGCGCGGGGATGCCCTCGGTGATCGCGACGATCAGGTCGATCCCGGCATCCTCGGCCTCGAGGATCGAGTCGGCGGCGAAGCGCGGCGGCACGAAGACCATCGCCG
>JACCUE010000345.1 GCA_013812005.1 Thermoleophilaceae bacterium | reverse complement strand
GCCTCGGGAGGAGAAGGACCGCTAGGGACGGCGCTGCTAGGTTCGGCGCACCCTTGGGGAGTGGTCTAACGGCATGACGCCGCCCTTTGGAGGCGTGAGATCCTGGGTTCGAATCCCGGCTCCCCAGCTGTCGGTTTACCGTCTGGCATACGAACTGATGTTCGTGTCATGCCGCGCTTCGGACCTATCTACTCCGGGGCCCAGGCCAGAGTTGCCGTCATGGCGTCGCGTTCCTATGCCGAGACTCTTCGAACGCTCGACAATCGGCTACACGCGACTCGTAGGGTCGAGCGCCCGCCCTACGACCGGCTCCGCCGCGAGATCGCCGAGTCGAGCTACGCGGCGGTAGGACGACGGTACGGGGTGTCCGACAATGCGATCCGAAAGTGGGTCCGCTCCTACGAGCGTGAGGAAGAAGCGGCGTAGCCGCGGCCGCTACGCTCCGCGCGCATGCCCGGGGACTTCACCGTGCTGATCATGGCCGCAGGCAAGGGCACGCGGATGCGGTCGCCCGTGCCCAAGGTGCTCCACCCGGTCTGCGGCAAGCCGATGGTCGAGTGGGTGATCGACGCCGCGCGCGAGGCCGGCGCCGGCGCGGTGGTCTGCATCACGCGGCCCGGCGACGGTGTGGCCGAGGGGCTGCCGGAGTCGGTCACCGTTGCCGAGCAGCGAGCGGGAGAGGGCACTGGGGCAGCGATTCTGGCCGCGCGCGAAGGCGGTCCCGCCGAGGGCCCGGTGCTCGTGCTCAGCGGCGACCACCCCCTGCTCTCCGCCGAGCTGATCGGCCGGTTGATGGACACTCACGGCCGCGAGCGGGCGGCCGCCACGCTCCTCACCACCGAGGAGCTCGATCCCGCGGGCTACGGGCGCATCATCCGCACCGCCGACGGCTCGGTCGAGCGGATCGTGGAGACCAAGTACACCGAGGGCCTGAGCTCCGAGGAGCTCGCGACCCGCGAGATCAACATCGGCACCTACGCCTTCGAGTCGTCCGAGCTGTGGAGCGCGCTCGACGAGATCGGCGAGGAACGCGGAGAGATCTACCTCACCGGCGTCTTCGGAATCCTGCGCGAGCACGGACGGCGCGTGATCTCACACCTCACGACCGACGTCTCGAGCGCCATGGGCGTCAACACCCGGGCCGATCTGATGGAGGTCGACCGGATCGCCGTGCGCCGGATCCTCGACCACCATGCGCGCGAAGGCGTCACCTTCCTCGGACCTGACTCGACGCGGATCGAGGCCGGCGTGACAGTGGGCGCCGACACCACCGTCTGGCCCGGCGTGACGCTGCGGGGAGGCACCACCATCGGGGCGGGATGCGAGATCGGGCCCCAGACCACGATCACCGACTCGGCCCTGGGCGACGGCGTGAAGGCCGTGCACTCCTTCCTCTGCGAGGCCACGGTCGAGGCCGGCGCCTCGCTCGGCCCGTTCGCCTATCTGCGCCCGGGCGCCCAGATCGGCGCGGGGGCCAAGATTGGTACGTTCGTCGAGATCAAGAACTCCAACATAGGTTCCGGCGCGAAGGTGCCGCATCTCTCCTACATGGGCGATGCGGACGTGGGGGAGAACAGCAACATCGGCGCCGGCAACATCACCGCGAACTACGACGGGCGGCGCAAGCACCGCACCACGATCGGTGATGACGTCAAGTCCGGCGTGGACACCTCGTTCGTCGCGCCTGTGAGCGTCGGAGACGGCGCATACACTGGCGCGGGCTCGGTGATCGCTGAGGATGTCCCTGACGGGGCACTCGGGATCTCCCGCTCCGAACAGGCCAACGTCGAGGGATATGCGGAACGCAAGGAGAAGCCGCCCGAATGAGCTCGGTCGACACTGAGGACGCGCCCACAGCCGGCACATACATCCCGGCGGAGTACGACAAGCGTCTGATGGTCGCGGCCGGACGCTCGAGCCTCGAGCTGGGCTCGAGCATCGCCGAGCGGCTGGGGGTCGACCTCACCGACGCCGGGCTCAAGACCTTCTCCGACGGCGAGGTCTACTGCCGCTATCGCGACTCGATCCGCGGGGCGGACCTGTTCATCGTGCAGTCCACCTGCCGCTCGGACAGCCAAGGGCTGACGGTCAACGACGCGCTGATGGAGCTGATGATCATGGTCCACGCCGCCAAGCACGCTTCGGCGCACCGGATCATCGCCGTGTCCCCCTGGTATGGATACTCGCGCCAGGACAAGAAGTCTGCCCCCCGCGAGCCGATCTCGGCGCGGTTGATCGCCGACCTTCTGGAGACGGCAGGGATCGATCGCCTGGTGACCATGGACCTCCACGCGGGTCAGGTGCAGGGGTTCTTCTCGAACCCCGTCGACCACATGACGGCTATGCCGATCCTGACCCAGTACGTGCAGGACCAGCTGGGACCGGTCGAGGACCTCTGCATCATCGCGCCCGACGCCGGCCGGGTGAAGCTGACGCGCAAGTTCGCCCAGAAGGTCGGCGCTCCCTACGCCCTGCTCGAGAAGGAGCGCCCCGCCCAGCAGACGGCCGAGATCGGCTACGTGATCGGCAAGGACAAGGTGCGCGGCAAGCGCGCCGTGATCATCGACGACATGATCGACACCGGCGGCACCCTGGCGGCCGGCGCCCAGACCGTGCTGGAGGAGGGGGCCGACGAGGTGTACGCCGTCGCCACCCACGGGCTCTTCTCCGGCAACGCGTTCGAGACGCTGGCAAGCTCGCCGCTCTCGGGCATCGTGGTCACCGACACCGTTCCCCTCCCCGACGGCGCACCGGACCTCATCCGGGTGCTCACCAGCGCCGACATCCTCACCGACACGGTGCGCAAGATCTTCACCGACGACTCGGTCTCCGACATCTTCCAGGGCGAGAACCAGCTGTTCTGAGCAAGTTTGAGCGGCTCTCGCGCTCGTGTGGTCGACATGGCGGTCAAGCCGGGCCTCTGAGCTCGGCGGCCACCAGGGCGACGCTCAGACAACAGCCCGCGGCCACGAGGGCGGTGCCCAGCCGCGGCCGCCCCGCGCCGGCCGCGAGCAAGCCACCGGCTCGCATCGGGGTGGTCAGCCGCGCCGCGCGGAGAAGCCGCCGGTCGGGCGGCTCTGCCCGGCCGAAGTAGACCGCCACCGAGTAGCCCAGGCCCGCGCCGAGGCGGGCCAGCTCCGCGGCTGAGGCGGTCCGGCCGATCGCCCCTCGCC
>JACCUE010000327.1 GCA_013812005.1 Thermoleophilaceae bacterium | reverse complement strand
CATGACCAGCGTCGAGAGGCCGAGAAGAAGGAGCGCCAACTCGAACGCTATGCCTCCGACCTGCGTGACACCTTCAAGGCCGAGCGGGCCCAGGCGGAGGAGCTGCAGACAAGCTATGTGGCCACCGTGCGCGCTCTGACGAACGCCGTGGAGGCTCGCGACGCCTACACCGGCGCTCACGCGGACCGGGTGGCCGCCTACGGGCTCGAGCTGACGCGCCGCATCGATCCCGAGCTGGCCCGCAACCCGCAGGTCGAGTTCGGCTTCCTGCTCCACGACGTGGGCAAGGTCGCGATCCCCGACGGCATCCTTCACAAGGCGGACCGTCTCGCAGAGGTCGAGCGGGAGGTGATGCGCCGCCACCCGGTGATCGGCTACGAGATCGTATGCGGTGTCGAGTTCCTGGCCGAGGCCGCACAGATCGTGCGCCACCACCACGAGCGCTGGGACGGCAGCGGCTATCCCGACGGTCTGGCACGCGAGGACATCCCGCTGGCCGCCCGTATCTTCGCCGTGGTCGACACGCTCGATGCCATGACCACCGACCGCCCCTACCGCCCCGGCGTTCCGCTGGCCCGGGCACGAGCCGAGATCAGGGGCAAGGCCGGGACCCAGTTCGACCCCGAGGTGGTGGACGCCATGGATGCGATCCCGGACGAGGCGCTCGAGCGCATCAGGACGCAGGGGGGCTGATGCCGAGCGTGCTGATCGTCGATGACGACCCGTTCATCCGCAAGCTGATCGCGACCACGCTCGAGGACGTGGCGGGCTTCGAGCTGGCGGAGGCAGCGGACGGCGTCGAGGCGCTGGAGGTGGCGCAGAGGACCTCGCCCGAGATCGTGTTCCTGGACATCGACATGCCCAGGCTGGACGGCTTCGGAGTCTGCCGCGGCCTGCGCGAAGAGCGCGGCACGGCCCATGCCACGATCGTGATGATCACTGCTGCCGCCGGCGATATCGCCGAGCGCGAGGCCGAGGAGGCAGGCGCCGACCTCTTTCTCACCAAGCCCTTCAGCCCGCTCGAGCTGCTGCGCCTGGTGGACGAGCTCGGGGGCTCGCCGGCCCGCGCCAGAGGCTGACTCCGGTGCGGGGCCACGTGGGCCTGGGCTCGAACGAGGGGGATCGGCTGGCCGCGCTGCGCGCCGCCCGCGCCGCGCTCGACCGGTCGCACCGGATATCGGTGACGGCAGCGTCCTCGGTGTACGAGACCGCACCTCAGGGCGAGGTGCTCGAACAGCGGGATTTCCTGAACGCGGTGCTGGCGATCGACACCGATCTGGCCCCCGAGGGGCTGCTCGAGCTCCTCAAGCAGGCGGAGCTCGACCTGGGTCGGGTGCCGGGCGGCGTGCGCCACGGCCCGCGACCCATCGACGTGGACCTGCTGCTGCTCGGTGACATCGAGCAGACGACCGAGGGGCTGGCGCTTCCCCACCCCGGAATCACGACCCGCCGCTTCGTTCTCGAGCCGCTGCTCGAGCTCGAGCCCGATCTCACTCTGTCGGACGGGACCCCGCTGGCTCCGCTGCTCGACGGCTTGCGCGAGCAATCCGTGAAGAGGGTCGGCCCGCTGTGAAGGTTGATGCCCTTGCGCCGTGCGGGATGCTTCATGGATGAGGCAGTTCTGCGAGACGGCGAGCTTTCGCGGCGACGATGTGCCGTGCCTGGTTGAGGCGTCGCTTGCCTGCCGGGTGTGCCTGTCCGGGAAGATCGAGTGGGGGCTGCGCGTCGAGCACTGGGATGCCGAGGTGCGCTGTCACTGCCTCAGCTGCGGCGACAGCCGCAGCGTCAGCCTCACCGACGAGCAGGCCCTACGGCTGTCCTTACACCGGTGACCATCGAAGAGGGGCGCGGCAAGGGATAATCGCTTTCGCATGCTGCTCGCGATCGACGTCGGCAACACTCAGACCCATGTAGGGCTGTTCAGCGACGACGAGCTGCTCGAGCACTGGCGCTTCCATACCGCGCGCGTCGCCACGGCCGATGAGCTGGTGCTCGTGCTCTCGGCGCTGCTGCAGCTGCGGGACCTCGGTCTGAGCGACGTCGAGGCGACGATCGTGTCCTGCGTGGTGCCCGCCCTCGCGCAGGAGTACGACCAGGTGCGCCAGCGCTACCTCGGAGGGATGGGCGCCCTTGTCGGGCCGTCGATGCGCACCGGCATGGCCATCCGCATCGACGATCCGCGCGAGCTCGGCGCCGACCGGCTGGTCAACGCCATCGCCGCCTACGAGCGGGTGGGCGGTCCGTGCATCGCCGTCGACTTCGGCACCGCGATCAACTACGACGTGGTCTCGGGCGAGGGCGAATACCTTGGCGGCGTGATCTCGCCCGGGATCGAGATCTCGCTGGAAGCTCTCAGCCAGCGCGCCGCCGCGCTGCCCAAGGTGCGGCTGGGGCCGCCGCGCGCCGCGATAGGACGCAGCACGCTGGAGGCGATTCAGTCCGGCGTGATCTTCGGCTACGCCGCCCAGGTCGACGGCCTGCTCGCGCGCCTGCGCGAGGAGCTGGGCGAGGAGGCCACGGCGATCGCCACCGGCGGCTTGGCGGCCGCGATCGTGCCCCACTGCGAGCAGGTCGATGAGACCGACGACCTGCTCACCCTGCAGGGTCTGCGCATCATCTGGGAACGCGACCAGTCTTAGCGGTCTCCGCCGCAATTACCGTCGCGCTCGGCGGCGCCTGGACGCGCCTGGCGGCGTCCACGGTGCTCGCCGATGCGCTGCATCGACTGCGCCCGCGGACTTGCCAGCCACGCCCAGGCACTCGCCGA
>JACCUE010000290.1 GCA_013812005.1 Thermoleophilaceae bacterium | reverse complement strand
ATCGTCCTTCGCTGATCATCCTGCGCACGCACATCGGCTTCGGCTCGCCGAACAAGCAGGACAGCCAAGAGGCGCACGGGGCGGCGCTGGGCGAGGACGAGGTGCGCCTGACCAAGGAGGCCTACGGCTGGGATCCCGACGCCCACTTCCTCGTGCCCGACGAGGTGACCGAGCGCTTCGCCGAGGTGGCCGAGCGCGGGCGCCGGGCCGAGGAGGACTGGGCTCAGCGCCTCGAGGACTACCGCTCGGCGCACCCCGAGCTGGCGGAGCCGCTCTCGCTGGTCATGGAGAGCAAGCTGCCAACGGGGTGGCAGGAGGGGCGGCCGCGCTTCGACACCTCAGACGACCCGATCGCCACGCGCAAGGCGTCCGCGAAGGTGATCCAGTGGGCGGCCGAGAAGGTACCCCACCTCGTGAGCGGCTCCGCCGACCTCGAGCCCTCGACCAACACCGAGATCGAGGACGGTGGCTCGGTGACCCGCGACGACTACTCGGGCCGCAACGTGCACTACGGCGTTCGCGAGCATGCGATGGCCGCGATGGTCAACGCGCTCAACCTGCACGGTCTGCGCGCCTTTGGCTCCACGTTCTTCAACTTCGTGGACTACAACAAGCCGTCCGTGCGCCTCGCGGCGCTCATGGGCCTGGGCGTGATCCATGTCTACACCCACGACTCGATCGGCCTGGGAGAGGACGGCCCCACCCACCAGCCGGTGGAGCAGCTCACCGCGCTTCGCGCCACCCCCAACGTGAACGTGGTGCGCCCCGCGGACGCCAACGAGACCGCGCTGGCCTGGCAGTTCGCCCTCGAGCAGGACGACGGCCCCTGCGCACTGGTGCTATCGCGTCAGAACCTGCCGATCCTCGACCCGGACGCGATCCCCGAGCACGCCATCAGCCGCGGTGCCTACGTCCTGCGCCGCGAGGGCCGGGAATCGGGCCCCGAGGCGATCCTGATCGGCACCGGCTCCGAGGTCTCGCTCTGCCTCGAGGCGGCCGAGCTGCTCGAGGGTCAGGGCGTGGCCACGCGGGTGGTCAGCATGCCCTGCTTCGACCGCTTCATCGAGGCCGACGAGTCCTATCGCGACGAGGTGCTGCCCCCGTCCTGCCGCGCGCGGGTGTCCGTGGAGGCCGGGGCCACGTTCGGTTGGGAGCGCTGGGTCACCGAGGACGGCGCGTCGGTCGGCATGCATGGGTTCGGCGCGTCCGGTCCTGGGAAGGCGCTGTACGAGCACTTCGGGTTCACCGCGGAGAACATCGCGAGCGAGGCGCGCCGGGTGGGCGAGCGGCTCGCCGGTACAGGCGGCTGAGAGGCCGAGAGGAGGGCACATGGGAGTCACGGCGGAGGTCAACGAGCGCCTGGCGGCGCTCACGGCGGCGGGCACGAGCGTCTGGCTCGACCAGATCCGGCGCAGCCTGATCGAGTCCGGCGAGCTAGAGCGCCTCGTGAAGGAGGACTCGCTGCGTGGCGTCACCTCCAACCCGGCGATCTTCGAGAAGGCCATCCTCGGCTCTGAGGACTACGACGACGACATCGCGGAGCTTGCCGGCGAGGGCCTCGGAGCCGTCGACATCTACCTCAACCTGGCCATCAAGGACGTGCAGATGGCGTGCGACGTGATGCGCCCTGTGTGGGAGGAGGCGGGCGGGGCGGATGGCTTCGTCTCGCTCGAGGTGGAGCCCTCCCTGGCCTTCGACGGTGATGCCACCCTGACGCAGGCCCGGGAGCTGTGGGAGCGGGTGGACCGCCCCAACGTGATGATCAAGATCCCGGGCACCGAGGAGGCGCTGCCCGCGATCGAGGCCGCCATCGCGGATGGCATCAACGTGAACGTCACGCTGCTGTTCTCGATCGAGTCCTACGAGGCCGTTGCGGAGCGCTACATCCGTGGGATGGAGCGCCGCAAGGAGGCCGGCGAGTCACTCGACGTGCACTCCGTGGCGTCCTTCTTCGTCTCGCGCGTGGACTCCGAGGTCGACAAGCGGCTCGAGAAGCTAGGACGCGAGGACCTGCAGGGCATGGCGGCGCTTGCCAACGCCCGCGCGGCCTACATGAGCTTCAAGCGCACCTTCCATGGCGACCGCTTCGCGGCCCTGCTCGAGGCCGGCGCCCCGGTGCAGCGCCCGCTGTGGGCCTCGACCGGGGTCAAGGACCCCAAGTACCCCGAGACCAAGTACGTCGACGAGCTGGTGGCCCCGCAGACGGTGAACACGATGCCGATGGCCACCCTCAACGCCGCTGCCGAGCAGACCGAGGTCACCGGCGCCACCGCCGACCAGGATCCCGGCGCCGACCTGAAGGCGCTGGAGGAGGCGGGCATCGACATGGGCGACGTGACCAAGCAGCTGCTCACGGAGGCCGTGAACAAGTTCGTCGAGCCCTTCGACAAGCTGATCGCCGGGGTGGAGTCGAGCAAGGAGGCGGCCGTCACCGGGCGCCCGGCCACGATCGAGTCCTCGATTCCCGACCATCTGGAGCCGGCGCTGGCCAAGCGGGTGCAGAGGGCGGTCTCGGAGGGCGTCGCGTGGCGCGTGTGGCGCAAGGACGAGACGCTGTGGGGCGGCCCCGCGCCCGAGATCGGCAATCGCCTGGGCTGGCTCACGATCGTCGGTGTGATGCTCGACGAGGCGAGCGACCTGAAGGCGTTCGTCGATGAGGTCA